>CAKOFP010000269.1 GCA_933226995.1 Candidatus Nitrosopolaris rasttigaisensis
ACCGGTCACCTTGGGAAAAGAACCCGGTGTGGTAGTTATAGTAGAGTATGCTATTCTTGATTTAGACAGCCTCCTGAAATTTGGTTCTGCTTTGTCCATTCGGACCAACTGGGGCGAAATGGCCAACACAAGGGACGTTTCTACTTCGCCTGCGTGATCAAGTTCTTTATGCATCCCACTCCAGTAATTAATTGCAAATATGCTGCTCTTAGTACGGATCTTTGCGTCTAGATTCTGTGAGATATATTGCAGGACTCCGGTATTTCCATGGTGACCATTAATAAATATGATCTCTGTTATCCCTTGGCTTGAAAGTGAAACACAAACCTCGCACAGCACGTCTGATAACGTGGAATTTCTCAAAGATACATTGAACATTGGAAGATGTTCGAAAGATACTCCGAACGAGATTACCGGCAAAACGAAACATTTAACTGCATCGGCCACTTGTGTCGCGACTCGCTCTGAGATTAAACAGTCCGTAGACACAGGAAGGTGTGCACCGTGTTGCTCAAGTGAACCAACGGGTACTATTACTCGGCGAGTTCTTTTGAGACATTTACGAAACTCATAATGACTGATGTTATAGATCGGTACTGACATCTTTTAGGACTTCACCAGATCCTGCTCATTTATCAACTTTACATCACCATAGGTCTAGAATCCAGTTTGATAGTTAGAAGGGGCCACTTCGTACTCTGAAAAATAAAATGGCGTTCAGATGTTCCCCAGAATATGAACCCTCCCCCAGTAAATCTCCAGTCTTCCTTCAAGGCATAATTTGGTGGCTTTAAGGAGAGTCTCTGCTTCTAGGGCTTGTCCTTTCTGTCGTATAGTTTCAAGCGTATCCATCTCTTTAACTCTAAAAGAGTCCTGATGTATGATGGGCCCTTGGTCAAGGTCCTCCGTGACAAAATGCGCCGTACACCCCACTATCTTCGCTCCGCGTTCATACGCCTGTACATATGCATAGGCTCCAGGAAAAGCAGGCAAGAGCGATGGATGGATATTAATAATCCTGTTAGGATAGCGCCAAACGAAATTAGGGCTTAATATGCGCATATAGCGTGCGAGAATAATGAGATCAATGTTGTACTGTTCCGTTAGTTTCAATATTTTGTTTTCAGCAAGGATGGGATCTTGTTTGTCATCGATAATGTGAAACGGTATCCTATTTCCGTCAGCTATTGGTCCCATGGTCCCTTCGCTGCCTATAATAACCGGTATATTGGCGTTGATTAACCCGTTCTCCTTGGCTTCTAAAATCCTTAGCAGACAGTTTGGTTCTTTGCTAACAAAAATCGCTATGTTTCTGAGCCGATTCGGCTCTTCATAGTGGACTCTAATTTCCATGCCCAATTTTTTTGATAGCGAACGCAATCCAAGGTCGATTTTTTTTTTGTCGATCGTTTGAAAAGAGGCCTCGAGTTGCATTCCAAATAACCCCCTTACAACATTCTGATTAACCTTCTCAATATTTCCACCAATTGTGAATATGAAGTTCGTGACGTCGGCAACAACTCCTTTACGATCATTCCCGACTACCGTAACTTCGATGAGGGTCTTCGGTACAACCATTGCTATTTGTTCAAGCTCAAATCTTGGTGATAAACCTTCTACCGTAAACAAACCTTTAAATTTCTAGCTATGAAACAAAAGACAAGATATTTGACGATAGCATCTTGTAACGACCGACTTGACTTTTTAGGGAATAAAACATCTCCAGACGGAATCATTGGCTCTAAAGATTAGGACAGGACATTTGCTCCATGAAGCAACACGACAAAGGTAATAAGCACTATGACTATAACAAGCCAATAGGAAAGTGCGTAGTTTGTTACACACTGTCTGGTTGGCATTGTGGGGACTGCAATAATGATTTCTGCCAAAGTCATTTTCAGGCTCATAAAGAAAGCAATAATTGTATACACTCCGTGCTGTAGAATCTTATCCAGATATGCCCATTGCTGGATGTTGGCAATTCCGATTATCTGAGTTCCTGCCGGAGTTGACACATCTCTACGGAACCCGGAACAGCTAGTATAATCGAAAGAATTGGCTGGGAACGGGCAGGATCTGCATTCGTAATTTCGGATTCACAGATTGCTTTCGTTCTGCAGGCTATTGCTCTCATTCCGTTGCGCTTATCGTCGCTGCAAGGTCAAGTTCCTTGGCCTACTGGTACTCTGCTAAGCAGCTAAACGGGTGCGGGGGGTGGGATTCGAACCCACGAATTCCTAAGAAACAGGGTTCTAGGAACCAGTCACTAATTCATCCACCTGGCTCATTCTAAGCCTCGCACATCTCTAATCGAGAGAAGACCTGCGCCGTTGGCCAGGCTTGGCAACCCCCGCATACTCACCCCCCACAATGAGCAATTTATCTATTATTCTAATATACTATGAATTTGCCGTTCAGCCTTCATTTACACCTAGGGACCGGGCCGCCGATCTAGATGTTTAATTACTATTAATTGTACCCTCAATTAATCGCCTATATTCTCTCACTTTTGAATTCAACAGCGTCTCATCCGTGGATTCTGCATACATTCTAACTAGTGGCTCTGTGCCACTCGGTCTTACCATCACCCAAGTTTCTTTATCTATCCATATCTTTGCACCGTCTAGGGTTTCAACCTTCAGAAAGCTCCCGTGTTTCATACATGATTGCACAACCTCATTTGCTTTCTGTTTGTCGCATCTAAATTTTGCTTTGTATTGAAATATTTTTGGTAACGACGACATCAGAGTTGAGAGACTTTGCTTCTCTGTCGCCATCATGTCTAATACAAGTGCTGTCGTCATGACGCCGTCTCTGACTTCATTTAGTTTCCCATACATGAAACCACCATTTTCTTCTAGTCCTATTATCGATTTTCTCTTGACCATCTCTCGTGATACTTCAACGCTCCCAACCTTCGTATGGATAACTTTTGAGCCGGCTTCATTTGCTACTATGGAAACAGCCATCGTAGAATTTATCGGACATACTACATCTGCACCTCTGTGCTTCGTGGTTAACAAATGGTTCACGATTTTGGCTCCGGTCCTATCGCCGGGGTGTACTACTCCTTTTTCATCACAAAATATGCTACGGTCTCCATCGCCATCATACGCTACTCCTAGATCTGCCTTCGTGCCTCTCACAATGCTAGATAGAACTTGGAGATTATCCAGCGTGGGTTCTGAGCCTCGTGCGGGAAATGTGCCGTCTATTGTACTATTCAAAGCAACTATCTTACACCCTAATCTTTTGGCAAGTAAGGGAGCGACAGTCGCCTGTACACCATTGCCTGCATCCAGCGCAATAGTAAACCTTCGTTTTCGAATCGTCTGGATATCTATCAACTTCGTAACTTCGTTAAGGTAAGAATTGATTACCAGGGGGTCAGGAAAATCCAGCCCATATCCATCGATTTTGGAAAATCGCTTTGAGTAATAAATTGCTTCAACACCTAACTCATCCTCTCTTGAAATCTCTACACCGTCCGCAGCGATTGGCTTAATCCCATTATATTCGGCAGGATTATGAGATGCAGTTATCATTATTCCACCATTGTAGTCAAGAAACTTTACAGCATATTGCAGACAAGGAGTGGGCAGTAAACCTGCATTACGCACATCTACGCCTGCGGAGTTGATTGTCGAACGGACAATACGTGAAATAATGGGACTAGACTCTCTTCCATCGCACCCCACAACAATTGGGCCGTTTTCGTAGTAGGTCGCTAGGGAGTAAGAAAGATCGACGATTAAATCCAGTGTAAGTTCGCTACCAAAAGCTCCTCTCACGCCGTTAGTTCCAAACAACCTATCATTCCCATTTTGCATTATTTTCTTCACCCTGATGCCGGAGTGAATAATTTATTACTGTTGTGATTCTATTCGTTGAATATCGAATCTTGGCATGGATTTAGCGTTAGCAACTAAAAATCCTACCACAGCAATGTCTGTTTTCCAAGACACCGAGACTTTTCTCCCAAACTCCGTGTAAATTCTTGTTTAGATTAAGTTGAACCAACGACGAATAAGACAAATTCGTCTATGGTGGTTCAATTCACCGGAATGGCTCAGTTGATGACATCATCACTAATGCACATAAGGAGTTGCTAACTTATTTTGATCATTTCCAAGATAGAATCAATTCAGCACATCCATGATAGTAATATATATGAGATTTTTCGAGAAATGTTTATGTTCAACAACCAGCCTGGTCAGAGCAGCTCCCGTCTTAGAATCATGGTTGTTGACGATGAGAAGGATATATTACGTATAATAAAAAGAGATTTAGAATCCAATGACTTAAAAACCAATTTCAAAGTTGAGGCTTTCTCCGACAGTGAGTCAGCCCTGAACGCTTTCAACAGTCACCCTGCTGACTATTATGATCTAGTCCTCACTGATATTAGAATGCCAAAAATGAATGGTTTCGAGTTATATCGACATATAAAACAGAGAAACCCAGCAATGAAAATTGCATTCATTACGGCCTTTGAAATTACCAAAGAAGAGTTTAGTAAGGTTTTACCTTCCATAGATGTTGAGCATTTCATTAAGAAGCCTATAACAATGTCAAATTTGATACCCAAGCTAAGATCGATTATTGGCGCTTAATGAATCTAAAATAGACAACATTTTTAATACTCTTATTTGCCTCTTAGAGAAGACTAAGATGATCCCAATGGGTGATATTTAAGCAATGAGTAAACCATATTATGTAAAGTTTGAAACTCCAAAAGATCTAGTTAATGCTGTATATGAGGCTGTACGTATAGCAAAGCAGAGCGGGAGGGTAAGAAAAGGCACCAATGAGACCACTAAAGCTATCGAGCGGGGTACCAGTAGACTAGTGGTCATCGCAGAAGATGTTGAACCTCCTGAGGTTGTTGCCCATTTGCCAATTCTCTGTGAAGAGAGGAATGCGGCATACATTTTTGTACCCAGCAAGCAGCAGCTTGGTGCTTCTCTCGGAATTGACGTGGGCTCTGCGGCTGCAACGATTTTAGATGCAGGAGAAGGTCAGCATATCCTTGAACAAGTTGTGAGCTCGATCACGTCTATCAAGGCTAAAAAGGGTTAGTCATTAAATGAGTAAGACATCCGAAGAAAGGGTCATTCCTGCTGAGGTAATCCAAATTGTTGGCAGAACGGGTATTGCAGGTGAGGTTATACAAGTAAGGGTTAGAGTTCTGGAAGGAAAAGACAAGGGCCGTATTCTAACTAGAAATGTCAAAGGTTCTGTCAGAATGAACGATATATTGATGCTCAGGGAAACTGAAAGAGAAGCGCGAAAGATAAAGTGATATCTCGAGCATTATCATTTAGGTATAGGATATGAGCAAGACGGCGACATCGGTACGTAATTGCTTTTTCTGTGGCAGGCATGTGACTACAGGGCAAGGGACAATGCTTGTAAAAAATGACGGCTCAATTCAGTGGACATGCTCTAATAAATGTAAAAAGAATCTCCGGAAGCTGAAACGTGACCCCCGAAAGTTCAAATGGACCACAAAATACGTGAAAGGTGGTATTAAAGTAAAAAAGTAATACCATGGTAGTAGAACGGACTCTTATCGTTGTTAAACCCGACGGCATTAAACGACAGCTAACTAGTAGAATTCTGGCGAGGTTTGAGGAAAAAGGTTTTCAGATAAAAAATATAGCTTCATTTAATTTTACTATGGAGAAGGCTCAAGA
>CAKOFP010000270.1 GCA_933226995.1 Candidatus Nitrosopolaris rasttigaisensis
AAGACTTGCTAAAACCAATAGCTGAAGGACTTCCTTATTACTGCAACTCAAGATTTTGATGAACATTTCAATGTAGAATTCCGCTGCATTTCAAATGTTATCTTATCTGTATCGTAATTTTTCTCTTAATGTTCATGATACTTATATGAGGGACTATGCTTTTCGGATGGTGACTGGCATAGGAAGTAGCAAAAGTGTGGCTAAATTGAAGGACAATCGACAAGTCTCTCCAAATGTTCCTGCCTTTTTAAATTAGCCTTATTAATAGTAATTTAATATCTAATACTAATTATAACACAGTCTAATGTTGCGGTAGGGTTATGTTGCTACTCCACAAGATAGGGGGCCGATTTGATCGATTCATCGATTGGATGATTGTTCTTTTTAATTTATTTTGTTATCTGAAATGAATCAATCATTCTCTGTATGACTGGTAAGTATTTGGCATATTCTTGCATCGCTGCTTCATACGTTAGAATATATACTTTGTCTCCTTTCATTGCTCCAATTTCCATGGTCTTGAGAATAGTGCTGCCGTCTGCTGACGTGTATACCATTCTATACGCCGGCAAGCCTGCAATAACAACATTATTAGTGTTCGACGCAATGAGTTTAGCGTCAGGCAGAGATTGATTTAAATCAGCGATATTCTGGTTTGCATACTGGGTTAACGATATACCTTTCTCACCGGAGATATCGTCTATTGATACATCAAGGTTAGCTCTTGAGTTTATTACAGGAGAAAGAAACGTGACAATATCAGTTTGTGTGTCTTGCCTTGTTCCATTTTCTTGCTTTTCCCAGTTAGATGGGTATTGTATTTTTATTCCAAAAGTAGAATTTTGATATGTCAGTAAGTTGGCTGGAGTTGTCTGCGCTAGAAGAGTATGTGGCATTATTGCGGTTGTAATTAATGATGTCGAAATTATAACTACAATTACGCATGGTATTGATAATATTTCTTTAGTATCCATACACTTTCATTCCGATGCCCATTCCTGGCAAATCCCTAATATTTCGATACTCTACATTTTAAAAGCTTTTCGTAGAATTAATTCGTCAATTTCTCGCTGCAGTCAACTTTACTATGACAAATAGGATTAACTATGTATTCAACCTCGACTTTTATTACTCACACTTTAATGCCTCCAAAAGTGACGCTAACGTATATTTAGGTGATATATTTTGCATTGCTATTTATTGTGCTGTCTTGAGTCCAAATTAAAACCTACGAAATAAAAAATGTATAGAATAACATACATTTTGCCGCTTGCCTTACTCGGAGCAGGAAAACTAAAAGTATCGGTATCGAGCCTTTACAAGCGTTCTTTATTCAACATTTCTTCATTATAACCGTGTTGGGATGTTCCGTAGTCGTAAATGTCGCAAATATTGATCACGTTCAACAGTGGTATAGGTACAAACTTCTTGGGTCATGAGATCCTTATAGTAGTCGTACGAGCTTCACGAATGTTGCTTTTTGGATCGAGGAATTTGCCATATTTATTCAAATCCTTGAGGCTGAATATGAAAAGGCAAAAATTAGAACCTCAACGAGGACTCGAAAGGATTCCAGGCCCTCTGGATGGAAGTGATACTGGAAGAAAAAGCTAGATACTTTAAATCCAGAATCCCTTTCTGACGAAGAATTAACTCAAAGTATACAAAGGAAAATAAGCGCTTGCCTAGCTAGGCAGGAAGGACGAGTCAACCAAAATATCTTATTAATCGTCGATATGATAGCGACATTTTTATGTAGCGGTTAAGTGTAACAATGTATATATGAAGTACAGGGACAGAAACGAAATCATTGCGCAAATATTAGAAAGTGCCAATGGCAATAGAGTTCGATTAACAAGAATAATGTACGATGTGTATCTTTCTCATACACTAACTAAGGAATATGTGCGACTTCTAATAGAAAAAGGTCTGATCGAATATCTGGATGGAGAAAGAACTTTCAAGACTACAGTAAAAGGTATGAATTTTCTCCGTATTCATGATAGAGTACAAGGATTGATTGTTGGCACACCCACACGGCCTAGAGCGCAGGAACAGGGTTCATTTCTATAACCTCAAATACGGGCTGCTTTAGCATGGCCGATAACTGACCATCATCTTGGAATTTGAGGACTTGTCGTTTTTAACTTGTCTTAAAGCAGGTTAGATAAATAGAAGTATAATTGGCTAGCATCGTATAGGTACGTTCACTTTTTTAGCTGTTAGACGCTTTTTCTGTAAATTAATTCCCTAATTATGATAAACAAAGCGTTTAAACAACTTTGCCGAATAACTTTCAAATGCAAGATTGTAATGGTAAACGTTTTGGAGCTTTAGTAACAACGATACCACTATTGATGTTAGCAATAGTTATGTTGGGAGCTCCTTCAGCATCTGCACTCGTGCCATTTCGTGGTTTCCCTGCAAATCATCATTCATCTTTTGGGCCTGCATTTCTAGGATCTCCGACAGATACATCGTTATTACCATTTCATGGATTATCCGTAAATTATCATACAGATTCTACACCTGCACTCAAATTACATTACGGCTACAACAGTAATTCACACGTTACCGAGGCAGTATCATTTGTAGGGTTAAAACATGTAGGCAAGACCCTGAGTCAGCCCAGTAATAAGGAAAGCAGTAATAACAATAACAATAACAACTACAAGTACACCCACACCTACAATAACAATAACAACTACAAGTACACCTACAATAACAATAACAACCACAAGTACACCTACAATAACAATAACAACCACAAGTACACCTACAGCAACAATCATCATGGATTAGATGTTCAGGACAAGAGCTTCATAAAGGACATCAAGATAACAGATGTTGATAGGAGTAATCCGCACCTTTTAAAGGTGACACTAGAACGCACGAATACCGATAATGGAAACATTCCTAAATATATTTCAGTTGTAGCGGTTGGTAAGAATGATCAAACCGTTGCAGGCAGTACAACTTTGAAAGGAGATGATATTAATAATAATTTAACAGTTAACGTGATACTAAAGAATAAGAATAACAAGAATGGTCACTTAAATGCGAGTGGTGATGTGACTGTCTGGGTAGTACCTGCAACAATCTCGAATTGATGATAACTTGAGAAAGACAAATTACAAAAGTTAAATTCTAGTCGGTCAAATGACAAAGCCTCAATATGAGCGAAATTGCTGTGATGAGACATGCTACTGATGGACAGCTTAACGAGAAATTCTTTGAATAAATAACTTAAAACCTATGGTTGTCTTGTTTTAATCAAAGAGTATTGGATTTTTCGATAATCGTAGATACATTTGAGCAGATGGAGCGAACTTCCAGTAGGCTTGCTCTTACAGATTACCTTGTTTCTCTTTTGAGAAAAACGCCCACCGACATTATAGATCGAGTAATATATCTCATCCAGGGCAAGCTCCACCCAGACTATGAAGGAGTCGAACTTGGCTTGGCGGAAAAATTGGCTATCCGTGCAATTTCTCTTTCTACAGGATTAGATGTTAAGTCTATAGAACAAATTTATCGCAATACGGGAGATCTTGGCGATACGGTTGGGGAAGTAACGAAATCAAAAAACCAAACAACCTTGTTTGCAGAGAAAATGACTGTTGAAAGAGTATATTTGACTCTAGATAAGATAGCACATTCTGCGGGTGCGGGTTCACAGGACGCCAAGCTGCGGCTTGTAAGTAGTCTTTTAACCTTGACCTCGCGTGAGAGCCGATACATAATGAAATTCATAATGGGAACCTTAAGGCTAGGTATTGCCGATTATACGGTAATCGATGCATTAGCGTTAGCATTTACAGGTGACAAGTCCAATAGACCCATACTAGAAAATGCCTATAATGTTTCAAGTGACCTAGGAACAGTAGCCAAACTATTAGCTATAAAAGGTCTCGAATCCCTGAGATTACTCGAAATCACATTATACAAACCAGTCAGACCAATGCTGGCAGAACGGGTAAGGAGTGCCGAGGAAGCCTTGGAAAGAATGGAGGGCCAGTCTATAGCAGCAGAGTACAAATTAGATGGTGAAAGAATTCAAGTCCATAAAGGAAAAGAGAAGGTGGAGCTATTTTCAAGAAGGTTAGAAAAAATCACTCATCATTATCCCGAAGTTGCTGAATCAATCCAAAAATTAATCAAGACCAATGAAACGATTTTGGAAGCTGAGGTTGTAGCAATTAATGCTCAAACAGACGAATTCCTTCCTTTTCAGGAATTGATGCATCGCAGACGAAAATATGGAATCAAAGAAGCGATAGAAGAGTATCCGGTGGTCATAAATATTTTTGACATATTATATATCGATGGGGAGGACAAGACTTCTTTTCCGTATTTCCAACGACGTAAACTAATTGAGAAAGCCACAAAAGGATTAAAGAACGAAAAAGTCAGACTAGTCCCACAAGCAATTGTAAAAAAAACAGAGGATCTTGAGAAACTTATGGCTGTTGCCATAGAGCATGGCTGTGAAGGCCTTATGATAAAGCAGCTCCTTAGCTCGTACAGAGCAGGGGCAAGAGGGTTTGCCTGGATTAAGTTAAAACGCGAGTATCGAAGCACCCTTGCCGACACCCTGGATTTGATTATAGTTGGTGCACTCTATGGTAGAGGACGTAGAGTTGGAAAGTATGGTGCCCTTTTGTTAGCCGCATATGATTCTGAAGCGGATATGTTTAGAAGTACATGTAAAGTAGGAACAGGTTTTACTGACCTACATCTCGAGCATTTTTACAAAAATCTAAAAGACACCCGAATCAGTCACAGACACCCTAGAGTGGACACCGGAATGCAAATGGATCTATGGTTTGAGCCACAAATAGTAATCGAGGTCAGTGCGTCTGAAATAACTCTTAGTCCTTCGCATACTGCAGGCATCAATTCGATAAGGGAAAATTATGGCCTTGCACTCAGGTTCCCAAAATTTACTGGCAAGATAAGAGACGACAAAAATCCAGAGGACGCAACTAAAGTAGAGGAATTAATCTCGATGTACAAACGACAGATGAGGTCAATAAAGAATACAAGACCTCTCCCGAAATCCTAGTTATATCTTTCGAAGTCATTTATAGTTGAATAGAGGCAACACGTAGCAGTAAAAAAATGATTTGGATAAGCAAATTCCATTCTGTGGACGGAGATACTAATATCAATATTCCGCCAGCATTTTATTTGCCTCTAAAATTTCTCCACAGTTACAACCGTTTTCCCCAAATTCCAACTGTCCTACGTATGCAAAGGCACCAGCATAAAATATTAATTTGTCGAGCTGTTGGTCATGACATCGCCCCCTAGACAAAGAGTCTATGAATACATCAACAAATACACTTAAAATTTGGGCGAAGTTTATTGCCTTGCAGCAACCAACTTTCATCTCGTTTGTTATTTGTATACGTCTTGCTTAGAAGGTCGGACTACCTCCAGGGAGGGTACTTTTACTACATTTTTATGAAAAGTTTTAAAAATTAATGCTGCATATGAGCATATGAACATGGCCTCTTGAGTCATGGCGGACAGTTCTGGAATTTACAGTTTCACCTACCCAAAAGACCTGGGTAGGAAAAAAATGCCGTATTAAACGTAATATCGTAAGGTCGGATTATCGACATTATCCGTTAGTGAGTAATATCGATGAAATAGATTTTACTGAATTACGACCGCCCCATGGCAGCAACCGAGGCGGGTACGGCAAAGTCCCTCAAAGGGGGCAGGGTGTCGTCCCTAGCCGGTAATACTTCGAAATCCTGTTGCTGGGTTTTGATCGAATGAATGATCTCTTTTCTTGTCCTCTGCAGACGAGATTTTTCGCTCGTCGTTTCCTATTCGGTTTTAATCTATTCTCAAATTGTTCGCGAGTAGGATAGTATAGCTTACCTAGATGGTCCAAATCTAAATGTTTTACACGTTCGATATCAGCTGAGAAAGACTGATCGCAGAAGTGGCATTCAAATCCAAGTACCTTGGGCGGAAGATAAGAAATTAGGGGGTTCCGTGCTTTCAAATAATATATTTTGTTCCCTCAGTTCGCCTGATGTATTTCATGCCGTAACATTTTTTGTAATTCGTTAGCGATTTCCTTCCGAAGATAATCGGCGGGCGGCCCGGGAGGAAGGCCGATAACCCATCAACCACCAATTCAAATTCCAGGGCAGGAAATACCTCGATATCGTGTAGCTGGGTTTTATCCCATGAAAATTTCTGGATTAAATTTCAATCCGGTAAGACGAAATGTCAATTTGATACTTGAGCATCATAATAAAGGGTGGCTTTTGCGATATCCTTTGTTTTTCGTATACCTTAGAAATTCTTATAATTTAGCTTGGCCAATTATTGTGTTTAATTATGAACTAACCCTTGTTGAAGATTGGTGATTAATCTGATATTGGATGCATTCGGGTAAATAGATTGTAAAAATCGTACGATTAAAGTTCCCATAAGAATTATGCTTAAAGCTAATAAGTTCAAGAATTTTCAACAACTCAATAAGATAGTAATAACCTAGTCGAAGGTCCACAAGAAAGAAGGGCGCGTTCTCTTTAAAATTCGAAAACCCACATAGATTCGAAAAATGCGGTCAACGATTTAGAATGAAAAAATACAACCTTTATCCCCTGCTTTTTATTTCAAGGTTCACCTTAAACATCGTAAGTATATCTTTTAAATTCTCGTCAGGTGCAAACCTACAAATCGTAATCCAGTTCTTCGTTATTCTTGCTTCTATTTCACAGATGGCTTTACTGTCATCTTCGCGTATTTCTGTTCCAACGTCGTAGCGGTGCCTAAGGGTTTCCTCCAGTTTATGAGCCAGCTCTGGTGGTGCACGTACCAAAATCTTTTGCAAGATATCTTCTATCCGTCTTAACCATTATGTATCCTTACCTATTATTTTCTATTTTTCAGAAATAGGCGGGGATATACATCTTGGAAGCTGAACTATTCCCAACCTACTAATCGTGAGAATAAGGTAGCTAAAGTACGTCAGGGCTTCAGGATTTTGCTTGGTTTGGTTCGGTGTTGTATCATAGTTTCGAACGGGATCGTCTTTTTTTGTAGATTCTTTATATGCTCCTCTTGCATGTTAGACGCAGAATATCTTATTTCGCCATTAACAATTTGTACATATAAAGTAAATGTATCAAGGCTAGGCCTCTTAGTGTTCTTAATATCATAAACTTCAAGACCGAGCCTTTAAATCCGCAATGACAACGCCATGGCAAAGCTTGTGCACACATTATGGCTATGATATTATCCTTCCCAAGTAACGATATCTCATTCATACATTCTTCAAATGCTTGTGTTCTCATGTATCAGCATGCGCTTGGAATCTCTTCTCCTCTCCTCCACTCGTAAGGGTGTCACCAGAGTCAATCTAAATCTATATCTGTTTTCGAGATACAGGAAAAGGTCGCACATCCGCGACAGTTGCGGTACAAGTTATACTTAGCAGAGTAGTAAATTCGTTCTATGAACGACTAGAATGGCCTATGGTCAAGGGCTCTTTCATTCCAACTCATTGTCATCTATTGAACAGCTTTACAACCTTCATAACAATAACGTTGATTACCACATAAAAAACAGCAGATGCAATTAAAGAGCTAAACATTGATGCCTGATACGGCTGTATTCCGACCTGGAGTAGCTGATAATTAAAAGATATTTTGATAACAGAATACACTATTTCGGCAACAGAAAAGGAAGCAATAAGTTTCTTGATATCCAGGACTATCACCTTACGATTTCTAGTTCCTGTCAGAGGATCTACATACCGATACCGATTATCCAGATAAAATAAGAGCGCAAAAATTGGTAAGTAAACACTATATTCTGTGGTCAAACCAACTATTGAATTTATTATACTACTTTTGTTATATGTCAAATAAGAGGCTTGAGTAACATAAGCAGCCGCAAGAAATGCACAGATTCCAGCGATAAATATACTCTTATTAAAGAGGATATAGTCTCGGTACTTGCGGTATAAATTTTGCATATTACTATTAATCGTTCTATTACCTCTCTTCCATATTTTTAAAATGCTTATTGGGTTTACTCTGAGGCTTGGTACACCAAGAACCAAATATATAAAATGTAAGAATCAATCAGTTTGGCTAGCCGCGGCAAGCAAATTTGTAGCAATACGATAGTTGAATTTGTGTATCTATTACTCAAGTGAATTGAAAAGCATGCGATGGTTACGAAGGCAGTTGAACGTATCATAAAAGTATGGTGCGATGCTTCAGGTGTTGACTTCATACGTGCTCTTAAATTAGAAATCAGAGAAGACCCAGAATATCATCTTGTATTTGAACGTGCTAAATACGACAAGATACGAGATCCTTTTGATTTGATGGTTGTTTGTCCTATATCATTTAGTACAGACCATAAGCAGATGATGTCTCATTGTAAGGCTCTCATGTCAGATAGAATTGTAGCAATTGATAAAAGATTTCATCACATATAACTGCAATTTCTAGTGCGATTGACCACGATAATAGTTATCAAAAGCATTCTAGTTCTTGCTTATTTACAGACTCATTTGACAGTTGGCGTTTAAGTATTAATCCGAAAATGTATGAATTTGGAGCTAGATAATAATAATGAAAGACTATTAGACCTCATGCTAAAGTAAACCACACATCTTCTACAATATTTCTTACCGGCCCCATAACTCTCACCAACAATAATTTTGGAATATAGCCTTTCGCATAGATTTCTACAAACCATAAGAACCTTTAAGAAATGACTTGATTGCTAAAAGGGTTGTAGCTACTACAAGAGAGTGGGGGAGAAGCTGACATTAACAATTTTTTCAAACTCAGAGTGCGGCTAAGTTAAGAACCACTTTCCTCTTATAAGCAGTCGTATTTTTTACATATAGCTTAGTAATATAGCTTGTTCTCCGCCAGGGTAAGCAGATGGATTCTTATTCGAATTTAGACGTACATTTCTAATTAAATCTGGAAAATCAAATATCATTCCTTTCTCCAACACTTTTTCTTTTAGCCTCTGAAGCACGCTGGTTTCATAGGATTTGTTTGCTCCAACATTGAACCACGGTTTTAATGGTTCTTTAAATTGATAAATGACGTTTTTGTATTGGTCAATTCCGTTTTCAATATGGAGTAATTCTAGAATTATTTTCACTCTCTCCCATATATCAGATCTTAACCTCAAAAGCGCACCAAAAACATATGCAACCCCGGCATCGTAGCAACTATCTACTATTTCCTGGACATGATCTGGACTATCACTGATGAATGGAAGGATAGGATCAATGCTTACACCACAACATACGCCTGCATCCGCAAATTTCTTTATTACCTTAAACATAGAATGCGCTGGAGGGGTCCCTGGCTCTATTACACGTCTAATTTTTTCATCGGTCGTAGTTATAGACCACACTAAGAAGCAATCATCTTTGTATTTCTGATGGAGCTGGAGGTCTCTTTCTATAATTTTTGACTTTGTAAAGACATAGTATGGAACATTATACTTCTGTAGTATTTCAATACATTTTCTTGTTAAACCATACTTTAGTTCTGCGGGTTGGTATGCATCAGTAGCAGATGAAACCATTACTGGTTCAATAGTGTCCGATTTCCAAGATTTTAACTGGCTTTCTAGTACTTCAGGCGCGTTACTTTTCGCATAAATTTTGTCATAGAATTCTGGAGACCATTCATACGTTGCATAACAATACCCACATCTATGCTGGCATCCTTGATATGGATTAATAGTAAGTCCTCTATGCCCTTTAACTATGAAAGGATGAACGATAGACTTGGAGTTTTTTGTTTCGAAGACCGGTGAATCCTTGGAATGCCACGTGTTCATGACGATGCCATTAATTATTGACGTAGCAATAATTAAGAATTGAAACCTCTTAGAGGGAGAGGGGGGAGGGGCTTCTGCGACAGATGTCACTCAGAATGATCTATTGGATCAAGGGTAAAGAAATTGACCTTAGGGGGTAAGATTGATTGAGCGCACACCTAAATAAGTTTCCCTCACCGTCGAAGTTTTATGAATTTTCAAGATAATTGATACTTGCGCATGCACCAAACCAAGAAAGCAGGTGAGAGAGTAGCTGAGTTTAGATAAGCATAAGCATAAAATCTGTAAATTAGTTTCAGGCATAAAGCTAATAGTGATTTGCAACGTGTAGGTTGGGAGACATAAAGTTGCATTCAATCTAAAAATTTGATTTCATTTTTTGATACTCTTTCCAACTACCAGCAGCGTGTTCGCCACTTCGCCAAGGATAGTAACAACCTGTCCTGTTAGTTCTTTCGTCATTCTCTTAGTATTAATATAAGAGTCGGTTTCCTTCGTTTTCTGATTCTTCACTTTCTCTATATCAAAATATGTAACGACTCCTTCTTCTCCCTGCATCAATTTATTGTGATCAATCGATACTGGCGAAATTTGACATAATTCCATGAGCAAATCGTTTAGTTCTGAAAACAGCCGCTCTTTCGTATGACGCATTTCTTTGAATCCCGAAAATTCATTTTCTAGTGCTGTTGTTTTTTTTTCCAAATCTGCGACAAGGCTTTCATCCTCAAATAGTTTTTCAAGCAACTCTTCAAATCCCATTTGCGCAAATCCAATACTTTCCAACTCCTTCTGCACTATATGGTCTCCTTTGCTAGCCATGGATTTGAAGGTGTTTCCACCCTCACCAGCGATCTGAGCTAACTCCTTTTGGATCTCAATAATACGCTTATCTACTCTGTAATAAGGCAATGCATGAAATTGAATTCCAAAATAGCCAGACATTCTGTATCGGCCGACTTCCTGTGTGAACTGACAATACAACCTGTGTAGGTCCTCGGTCTGCGAGTTGGATATGCCTGTTGTAACCCACCATTTTAGTGAGTCAATCAATTGTTGATAAAAAACTATAACCCTTTGTGATTCAAAGCAATCAATTTGAGCTACGCTGCCGTCTCCCAACATTGCATTAACTTTCTTCATTTCGATTTGAGGCTTTATTGCTAAAAGATAGTTGTCTTTTACGATCTCAAAGGCAGAATTAACTTCTGTGGCAAAATAGTCATCTTCCTTGATGGGTAATCGCATGATTAGTTTTGTAATTACGAGTTAGATAAAGATTGGCTAGGCAAAATTGCCTTAGATAAAAAAATCAAATCTTGCGTATATCTATAAAAGTAGGTCATGTCAACTTGCATTCTGTGGAGAAATAATACTATTGAAAAATCCCCCGAGGTAGTGTCACATATAATAATGGGAAGTATTGGCAAACCCGAAGAACCGTAACACCTAAGGGCTGATGCAGGAACGCTCGTTGCTCGAAGTCAAGACAGAGTGTAATACTTCAAAAAATAAAACGCTTGTTTACGAAGGGAATTGCAATGTTTTTATTGAACATTACTGCCGAGTAGGATTGCGTATGAAAATCGCTGTGGTTGGAATAGGCGTAGCCGGTGCTTATCTTATGAATAGACTAAGCGATGCTCATGATATCTATGTGACCGGTTTTGAGAGAATGCCAGAAACAGATCATGACGCTGTTTGCGCATGGGCGACATCCAAAAACGTAATGTCAGGTTTAGCGAAAAATTGCGGTCTGAATTTTGAGGATTATATTATGCACGACGGAAAACATATGACGGTTGACATTGGAGACGGCAGGGATAAAAGCATTGATATCCGCTTAAAGGGAATGGTTAACTATGACAAGCTAAGGCTAATTAAAGATATGATAAGGGGAACAAAAGTCGAGTTTGGCAGAGCTCCACGGAAGGAGAATCTTGAACCGGATTTTGATATGATAGTCGATTCTACGGGATTCCATCGAAACTACCTTCCAAAGTTAAGAAATGAAATGTGGATCCCTTGTGTTCAATACAAGGTAAAGTACAAGGTCGATAAGACTCCTTATGACGATTTTTACCTGAAGGCATTCCCTTCAATGACTGGTTATTTCTGGTATTTTCCCCTTGGTAATGGCTATGCACATATAGGAGCCGGAGACTTTGAAAGAAAACATAATAACGAGTTTGTTGAACAATTTTTAAAAAAATACGAATGTGAAATAATAAAAAAGGTCGGCCGGCCGGTAAGAATTAGTCCGCCATTATACTGTGAGCCGTTTACAGATGGTAGGAAGTCAGTTGGAGTAGGTGAATCCATAGGCACGGTTTATTCACTACTTGGTGAGGGAATAGTTCCTGCAACGTGGTGTGCAGAATTGTTGATTAAGAATCTGTTTGATCTGAAAATATATCGAGAACGTGTTATGAAGAAGTTCGAAATCTATGTATTGGTCTATAAATTTATCCAACTCAAAATAACAAGGAAATTCAGTTTTGTGAAGCACTGGAGTGACCTATTAAGGATATACAAGCATATGAAAAATGAAGAGGATCGTTATGGAATGGAGATTAGAATCGCAGATATGATGAAAATTTCTAAAATTTGAGCTATTGAGGTCATTCGGCGTGTCCCAGCCTTTGAGTTTTTCCTTATCACTTAACTGCATTCGCGAACAAGGACAGAATCGCCACTTTGATAGAAGCAAATCTCACACCTGCTACAATGTTTCTTACCAGCAAAGTAGTGTACTCCAGAAAAACGTATTTTAGCCTAGTCTTTCACAAATATTTCCACAGACCATCGATATAGTCTCTAAAATTCTCTTCTTAAAACGATTAATACATCTACGAGAAAGAAGGAGGGGACGCTGGTAAAGTTTATCATCCATACTTACATGGGTTAAAATGAGAAGGAATTGGCAAAGAGAATAACAGTAACACCTAAACTTGTAAAGGACCTTATCGTCCCTAGAATAGCAACTTCTCGCAAGGGTGATAACGGTATAGTGTTAGTCGTAGGTGGAAGCAGGATCTATCATGGAGCCCCGATACTTGCATCGATAGCTGCTCTAAGATCTGGTACCGATCTTGTATTTACGGCCGTACCAAAGTCCAATATTATGGCTGTGAGAGCTTACTCTCCAGACATCATCGCTCTGCCTCTGCCCGATGATAAGCTAACCGCAGGATTAGTAAATAGACTTATGGCAATGCTCCCTAAGAAGCCTCACGCTGCGGCTATTGGCATGGGGCTGAGTATCGCCAAGCCCGAAGCGCTCGTTTCACTGATCAGACAACTTAGAAATGCAGAGATTAAATTGCTGCTGGACGCCTCGGCTCTAATTCCAGAGATACTCCGAGAAATTGCGGGAACTGGCACCATTGTCACCCCTCACGCAGGCGAGTATAATCGGCTTTTTGAAAAGCATCCTGGTACAAATGAAGATGTACAAACGTCAACTGTTCAGACGGCTGCAAAAGAATATGGAATTACAATAGTACTCAAAGGATCAGTTAATATAATCTCTGATGGTGTCGGCGAACATACTGCTGTAATTAAAAGAAGTACTCCAGCAATGACGGTTGGAGGGATGGGTGATATTCTTTCAGGTTTGACAGTGGGTTTACTTACCAAGTATAGCTCATTCAATGCTTCTATTCTTGGCGTTTTTCTGAATGGAGTAGCTGCGAGTCTGGCGTATGAGCGAGTAGGCTTGCACATGGTGGCAACTGATGTAATAGAAGATTTGGCGAATGCTATGAAACCATTTGATCTAATCAGGGATCAGGATGAATAGTTATGCATGTTCAGCAGTCATTATCAAGCAGGTATCTCCTCTGATAAAGAGCTAGTCCATCCAGATCTTCCTTGGCAGGAGGTAAGACCTCTGCGTGGTTTGAACAATCCAATTCATTTGCATGCTAGTTATGATATCTAGCTAATCATATTCATTAGGATTAGCAAGTTTGAATTACAGTGGACGCTCTCGTTGGATTGGGATTCGGAACAACAAGATTCCAAGATTCACCGGAAATTGAACCATTAATTAACATATATACGTGGAAATTCAAAATATTTTTAATATTTCAATTTAGTATTAAAATGTGAACACAACCACAATGCATGGGTATACCATTCAAAAATCTTATTAGTTGCACCTCTTCTAAGATTACCTATGGATTACAAGCGCATCCATGAAAGTATAATGAAGAGCGATCCAAAGATTAGATTAGTTACAATATGTGATCAAAATGGCAAAATTATGCACTCTGACCACCGTGAAGGTGTAAGGAATTTGCTAAGTCCAGACGAAAG
>CAKOFP010000271.1 GCA_933226995.1 Candidatus Nitrosopolaris rasttigaisensis
TATCTCCACACATCCAAAGTTGCAAGGTCAAGGTATCGGAACAATGCTGTATGGAGCAAGAAAAGATCTTGTCATAAAATTAAACCTAAAAAGAATGATCCTCGGAGGTAGATTATATAACTATTACAAATATGCTGACACAATGACGGCTCTACAATACGTCCAAAACATAATTAAAGGTGAATTCTCAGATCCTGTCCTTTCATTTCAGCTAAAAAATGGATTTAGATTTATTAAAGTTCTTTCCGACTACCTATATGACAAACGTTCTTTAAATTATGCGGCATTCCTTGAATGGATAAATCCGAAATATCGATAAGAGTTATCACACATCAATTACGCAAATTGATGCTAGAGATGTCATCTCAATGTCAGAATCGGACAAATAATACATTATGAGAGCATTAATATTTTTTAAGCCTAACATTCGGATTTTCCACATATCTTTAAGTACAATCTAGTTTTATAATATCATGTTTATGATATCATCGTTTGTTTAAAGTTCTTTTGTTTGCATATTGGGCTAATAGAGCCGGTACCCACAAATCTATTACATTATAAAAAAAGTCATTTTGGTATTTTCGTACTATCATTGCCACTACTATTTCTATCGTGCTAATATTATTTTTGTTAAGCTTGTTGATTATGATAAATGACAACTTGACAAAGATAGCATCATCGAATCTACAAATGATATAAAAATCACTACTTGGCGAATACGCTATACGAATTAGAAGTATTTCATAAGAAGGTTCATCAAGAAGAGCTAGTAAGAAATAAATTGCCACACAAAAAAGGCAAATTTTCCAAAATATTGGTCGGGATAGATGGTTCGCAACCATCAATGGATGCAGCAGAGTATGCGCTAGCGATGGCCAAAAAAGACAATGCAGAACTCATTGCCATTCATGTATTATCCGCGAAATCAGGCTATGAGCATACCCCTCAGCCTCTATTATTCGGTCTTCCAGCAACTCCTAGTTCGGTAAATGATATTATACAAACGTCTAAAGAAGAAGCACAGCGGTGGCTAAATAAAGTTAAGGACCAACAACTAGAAGATGAAAATATAGAAGTAAAATTAAAGACAGAAGTAATCCTAGCCTCAACTCCGATAGTAGCGGCTGAACTGGTTGACTACGCTCAAGAAGAAAACGTTGATTTAATTGTAGTGGGAACCAAGGGAAGATCAGGTTTTAAAAGGCTCCTACTTGGAAGTACAGCATCCGGAGTAGTAACTTACGCGCATTGTCCCGTAATGATAGTAAAGTGAATTATCCTGGTGCATCCTCACGGCAAACTTGGTGATCTGTGGGAAAAATATCTGCAGGCTGAAGCAGAGTTCCATTTTCAGGAATTATCAGCTGTCACATCCGAGTTGATCTCTGGAAGAACAATGTATTGTCCTAAACATGAAGACATGTTTATCAAACTGCTCAGAAAAGACATGTCATGGTTTATGATGGATATGATCTGGTTTAACGATAAAGAAGAGAAAAGGATTTAACAATACAAAGACAACGCGGGAGGCACTTCTTAAGTCTTGTCATTCGTACTCAATATCGCGTGAACAGGCAGATTCAGTCATAGGATTGTAATTGAGATATTTTTTTCCACACTCTACAAATCGGAAGAATATCATCAGAAACTCTCAAAAAAGGTGTGAGTAGCATCTTCAGTAGACCCATTAAGATGTTTTTAGTATTCAGATGACCAATTGTCATTATAGGCTGTTTTCTCCGAGCTTTATAATATTGTCAGGATACGATCAGAAGGCGTCTTTTTCTGCTAACCAGCCGGAATCATAGAAAGAAAATGATTAAATGTAATTTTTTACGAAAAAATTAAAGAATTAAAAAAAAGAACTAAAGCTACAGTACTCACGGTATACTTGTCAAGCACTAAAGCCTCTTGTAGAGGCAGCTAATATTAAATTATTATACATTTCAGCCGCTTTCGCATTCCTCTGGATTGAGCAGTTGCTCATTCTTGATTATCATATCCATAAATGATCTTGGACTGACTTCTTCACATGCCCTTCTTTTGCTACTATCTCGATCTTAGTATGACATGAGTAACAATAATTGCATTTAAGACAAACATTGATGTTCTTTTATTAAACTTCTATACATTCACCATGTGGCGACCTGGGATTATATAATGTAAGATAACAATGCATACCCTGCAATTGCATCCGTGGTTTCGCAAAATAGCTATTAAAGACTATAATACGATACCGACATCGGGAGGGTCTGTGATAGCCCCTCGCACAATGGCAAGCAGAATCTAACCACAAAACCACCCTTAGGCAACATAAAAAATTAAAATACACGTTAATAAATGAGTAAAGAAGATAACGAAAACTTGTCGTCTTTGCCTGTGCATCTCTCAAACGGTAGAATACTAAGCGTACAAGTTAAGAAAAGTAAAAGAGCAAAGCAATTATGCCTGAAAGCAAATATCTTTGGACTTTATGTCGTAGTTCCAATTATTAATTATGAAATCGACGAAGTAATGAGATTCTTAGACATCAAAAAAGAGTGGATTCTAGAAACGTCAGAATACTATGGGAGACTCCGGAATGAGTGTGGTGAGGAGAATCTAAAATTAAACACAATTTCGTTTCTAGGCAAAAGATACAATCTTCGAATAACTAAAGACTTGGCAGCCTCTGTAATGGTTTTAGACAACTTAAAAACTATAACATTTCATGTCACTGATAGGCGCAGGTATAAGAACGATATTAAGCGATGGTATCTTGCAGAAACTAAGAAAATAGTATCAGAACGTATTGATCTCATTAGGAAGAGGAACCCAAATCTGCCAGCATATAATAGAGTTTCAATAAAGGATCAGCATTCAAGGTGGGCCAGTTGTTCCAAAAATGGAAATCTGAACTTTAATTTACTCTTAGCTTCACTTCCTGTTGAGCTAATAAATTATGTGATTGTACATGAACTCGCTCATCTAATAGAGCTCAATCACTCGAAAGAATTTTGGAACATTGTCAAGTTACTAGATCCTGAATTTCAGCATCATAGAAAATTGCTGCATAAATACGGACTACTAACAAATTATGTGCAATAATCACCTGAATAATTTCTTCCTGTTCTTCTACACTCTACGAGATCCATATTTCCTCAGGCTGTAACTTTGTTGGAACTGGCTTGGTCGAATAATCTAGGCACGCTCTTTATTCTTTCTCCTGCTTCACTACACCACTAAGCTCCAGCTCCAGTTCAACAAATATTGATTCATTTTTTCTTTGCAGCAGCAATCCATCTCTTACCTTAATTCCTGTCTCCAATCAATTTCGTTTCATCATTTACTGCCTGGTTAAATTCATCAACGAACCTAATATGAGATTCATCAACTTTTGTCATTGATCTAAAATTCTCATCTTGGATTAACTCAACAGTATATCATTTCCGTCTTTGTTCGTATATATAAAAATTGATGGTCTAATATTGCGAGATGTGCTACCCATCCTTTGAGGTCATTAACCTCCCTCGCTTTTAACTGTGATTCTTTTATTTCTTGTTGCCAGATTCGCACACGATTGCTTTACCGGTTCAGTCAAGTATGTATGTCATTCAAATGTCTGTCAAAAGTCTACGTCGAATCAGTTGATTGATAATAGTGTCAAACAACATGATTTACGCCCCATTACGGCAATCCGAATGGTCTAGAGTTAATTAGGCAATAGGTTCCTAAACATTTCCTGCATCTTGTATTGCTATCTTCGCAAGCGTGAAGAAACGTACTTAAGTAGTATACAGATGTTTCGTCAAATTAATTGGAAGTCAAGTATGCTAAGCAAAGCAGCAACATCAATATTATATATAAATGCGTTTAGAGATCGAACCCTTTGGAACATGTGAGGATAAATGGAAGCAACTGCTAGCATTTCGAATGACACGTTAGAAAAAATTGCTAGTGAGGTCATTGAATGCCCACTTTGCAAACTTTCAAGAAGCAGAAAGAACGCTGTACCAGGAGAGGGACAGATTTCAGCAAAGGTAATTTTTATTGGGGAAGCGCCAGGAAAAAACGAAGATGAGAAAGGAAGGCCGTTTGTAGGCGTCGCAGGACGTATTTTAGATGGAGCACTACAAAAAGCTGGAATAGAGAGGTCGCAGGTTTTCATAACCAATATAATAAAATGTCGACCCCCTGGGAACAGGGTACCTGAAGATGACGAACGTTCCGCATGTAAACCTTATCTAGATAGGCAGATTTCTCTTATTGCACCAAGAATCATTTGTCTTTTGGGAGCTACCGCCTATTCATCTATTCTTGGTGGAAAATCAATCAAAGAGAATAGAGGAAAAATCATAAAAAGAAACGGTCAAGAGTATCTCATAACAATCCATCCTGCTGCTGCAATTTACAACAAAAATCTACGACACGTATTGGAAGAGGATCTTTCTAGCTTGTCCAAGAAAATTAAAAAAATGGAAAATCCGGAGAGAAATTCATTATTAGATTATATGGATGGCCAAAATGATAAGATATCTTGCTGACTCACGCTAGCGACTCAATAATGCCTCAATATCGGCGTTATTTATCCGCGGTTTTTCCATCCTGCTATTGATTGATTGATTGATGTCTTCTCAGTCTTAAGAGGGATAACAAACTTATGTACGCCCATATATCA
>CAKOFP010000272.1 GCA_933226995.1 Candidatus Nitrosopolaris rasttigaisensis
CTCATCCCGCCGGCGACAAGTTTTCCCATTCGACTTATAACACCTACAAATCGAATCTGAGAACTAAGTCCAAAAATGTCATCACACAGTTTTTCAAATTGATGATGTTTGGAACTCAATTATGTTCTCTATTTAGCATTGTAAAAAGTACTTCTATTTGAGTGATCTCTTTTTATGGTATACTATACCACTCAGCAAATGACAATTCCGAAGCTTAACCTTCTATAAAGGGATGCGCATTGGTAAAGTGTTCACCTAGTAGTACCCTCGTTTATTTAGGTTGTTTGCTACGGGCTTTTGTTGTCGAGGCTTGGCAGGCCCGTTCGAAAGGAGATAGACAAAGCCAAATTTAACTTCAAATATTGACAATTTCACCAAATCATAAAGTTTCTCCCTTTTGGAAGCCAAAATAACAAGAATGGCACATTTCTTTTCCGTAAATAACACCTTTCTTGCCACATTTAACGCATCCCCTTTCATAGTCGACAGTTGAATCTAAGGACTTGGCTTTTTGCATGCACTTACCGCAAATCGGCGCTTCAAGGTTGAAGCTAGAAAGGAACCCAGACCCGCACTGAAAACACTTTAAACTATACATTTGCCCCTTCGGTTTCCAACGTCTGAAAATGTTAATCATAAGCCACATTGACCGCCTTGGAACCACGCCCACAGCATGCAGCCTGGTTATGTCTCATACCATATCTCATACAAATATTTCAAGGTACCTCCATAAAATGGTACCGGACTCTCGCAAGAGTATACGGTACAATTGACTAAAGTACCTAACAATAGGAAGACATACTCCGTCGTTCTATCAGCCTTGTTCGGGGGCACTATTCTGAGCAGGCTTTTGTTCTATCTAACTTAGCTTCATGGGAAAGGAAGCAACAGAGGTGTGTCTGTTTGAGAATTATGATTATTGAAATTTGTTTGCTTGCTGCTATCACTTTTCTGATTGACATCGGGTGAATTGGTAGACGCTGAGACATCGTTTGAACCCACATTCGTGCAATGCGTACTATTACCTTTACACTCATTATGTTGACTGATCTTTTGTTGAACGTTTTTCTTCTCGCCCATAGCGATTGATCTCTGCATATTCAACTCGTTTAAAACTGTGATTTGGAGTATCATAGAAATAGAAACTAAGCCAATAATCATGACAGCAGAGAATATCAATACTTCATTTTACGATATTGTCATTAGGTATATTTGAATTGCGGATTTTTATTCCATATTTTGATGCTCATAGATTATATGGGAACTATAGTCACATTCTACTATAGATAATCTCAATAGACCTGGAAAGTAAAAGATATGATCTGGCATAGCTTGTCATTCAACAGCACAATTGCCGACACCATCGGAGCCATCGGCCGTGGATTACCAAATTTCATTCACTTGCGTTAATAAAATCGACATCTGATACCTTCTTTACGTACGATTACTGTTGAGAAATATTCTTCTTATTGATGTACATGATATATTGATATATGTTATTACTGTAATACTTTTTGCTGTGGGTTCATGTTCTAATGTAATGCTCAAGAGACGGATTCGAAAATGGATATATAGATAGAAAAGATATTGACAATAGGATACGTCTTTTGGTAAATAATAAACGAATAGCAGTAAGGACAAGCTTGCTTACAGTGTTTGTAGCTGTCGCACTCATCTCCTCAGTAGTCGTTATCTCCCAGACTCAGGATGAATTATTAGCAAAGAAAACCAACGGAAATAAATCAGGCTCCTACCAATCATCCTCCAACTCTACAACCTCATCACCGCCCTCATCTTCATCACCATCAGGTAGTACAGCAGGCAGTAGCACCTCTGATCTTAACAACTCCCCAGGTTCTGGAGATCCGACACATTGCGATCAAGCAGGGTATCCATCTTGTTATAGCGTAGGTTATTCAGATGGACTAAATGCCCCCGGAACTAGTTGTCCGAGTGGTCATAGTAGGGCATATTGCGATGGATATAAGGCAGGGTCCATATCAGGCGGTAGCTCGTCGAATGCCAGAAAAAAAGTGAGTACCAATCAAAACTCTGGACTAAATCTAAACCAAAACGGGCTCACCGATAGCAATATCAACATGACCAACAGTCCGTTCAGTCATGCAAGTACTAAATCAACCATTAACAATAATGCTGATGTCAATTCTAATTTAGCTAGCATACCATTATCGTCATCTCACAAATCCAAATTCGACAATCTATCATCCATAAAACAAAATTCCAAGGTAAACCTCAACCAAGCAGGGCAGACCAATAGCAATATCAATCTAACAAATAGTCCAAACGGTAGTGTGAATACTAAATCTAGTATTAGTAATAACGCCAATGTGAAATCTAACGTAGTTAACCAACCATCTTCCTCAGCTTCTACGACTGATTCTGGCGTATCGTCCTCGCCGTCTACCGTAACCCAAAACTCCAAAACCACGGTCAATCAGGGAGCGCAAAATAATGCCAATATTAATGTGAACAATAGTCCAGGAACACGCATAACAAATGAACAAACGATAAAACAATCAGTTAGGATAAATAGTGAAGTGAACAACATAATTAAAAATAATGAAGTAAACAACATAATCAAGCAGAACACTATTTCAGCTCCGCAGGGCCCTTTAACAGACATAGTAACAGTAAAGCTGGCCAAATCCTCAATGTCAAGTGGCGCGTTATTCCCACTCGCCGATGTAGAGCCGTATCGGGTGATAGGAGGTCATATTACAGCAAATCTTCCAAGTAGCTCACAACAAAACATCGTAGTAGCTCAAATCTCAGACAATGGCCAAATCCAACATGCTGTAATATTAGATCTAAAACAAATTACCGGATCAAACCTCGACCAGAATTCACTTTATGAAACAAGTCTTGGCTCAGACATTAGCGGTACAAATCCATTTACAGGGAATTCAGATGAAGTAAGTTCTATTACAAATCTGTTTTTATGGAACAACAACCAACAGTCAATCGTATTCGATAATGCAAACGGAGTTACTATGAATTTAATATACAAGTGATGAGATGGTGTAGTAAGAAAAACCGATGAACGTTTTACCACCTTTTATTTGACGCAAGTAGCCGCACTTTCCCTGACATCTATATCTTGCTTTTTCCCTTCCAATTTTTATTAGGGACGAATAGATTGCGGGTCTATTCGTCCCACACGCCTTCATTAAGAGATTAAATTGTTGTTCTTTTTGGTCAACGGTGGATTACTTCAACTATATGCCGGTCCTGGTTCGTAATTGCAAGCCAACATCTTTTCGTAGGTCCAAGTAATGAACCTACGACTGACTGATGTCGTTCCAAATATTCTCATCAAAGGCATGTTTTAGATATTTTCATGTTAGTACGTCATACACAAATCTGCTTCCAAATAAGTGAAAATTATCATTGGCATGTTGTGAGATTTAAGTCAACGCTTTACAATGATACGAAGAATACACGAAATGCTTTTATAAATTAGACATATTTTATAACAGCTAAAAAGTAATAATCATTTTTATTTTTCCCCTGAATGTCTCATAAGTTTAAATTACTTGATTTGATCAACCAATTTTGCTGGTGAAAAATGGGAACTAATTCAGTTCTGAAAACCTCATCTGAAGTGGATGACGCTATAAATCATCTTCGTTCCCTTGGTCTGTTTCCGCACCATGACC
>CAKOFP010000273.1 GCA_933226995.1 Candidatus Nitrosopolaris rasttigaisensis
GGCTATTATCTCTGTCGCGATCCTTTTCGTTGCAGAATTCCTCCAATGTGGATTATTTGTCACCCATAAGAGGAGATTCTAACAATCTATGTCTATCTGTACGCCAATTCAGACTTTGCTATCGGTCTGCCTCCCGGGAGGGTACGGGTATGAATAAAATGCCGTGTTAAACTTAATATCGTAAGTACCAATTATCGAGTTTGTCCCTTAGTGAATAATAATTTTGACTTAGATTTACAGAATTAGGAGCACCCCATGGCAGCAAACCAGGTCAAGCCGCCCCAAAAGCACAGGGTACAGAAAAACAAGACGAACTGATAACAATAGGGTTCAGTGTCAAGCCGAAAGAAAAGGCAATAATCCAGGACCATGTAAACAGGATGCACAGCCAGTTCGTTGTGGATCCCAATAAGAAACGAACCGAAGAGAATGTTGGATTATCCCACTAGCGAAGCTGTGACAAAACTTGTAACTTTTACATATGAGTCAATTCTGCTCGAACTTTTCAGAAATCATCATTTAATGTAAGTATGGGTGTCCGTAAATTTTGTAAGGTCAGAATGCAGTCACCAAGCGACTATGAAAAAATAAAAGGTTGTGACTAAATCATCTTTTGTTTTGCGGTATCAGTGATGGTACTTGTGGTAATAGTGGTGATGATGGCTGTGGTGGTGATGATAATAGTGGTGATGATGGATGTGGTGGTGATGATAATAGTGGTGATGTCCGTATGCGAATGCGTGATTGGCAACAAGTGGGCCTGTTGCAAAAAGCATTGCTACTGCTATGAGAGCCAAACTACTAACGATTGCTGCTTTTGTTTTAGAATACATCGAAAAACTGATAAAAAAACATGCCTTATAAGCGGTTGCTATTAGATTTCGTGCACCCTAATGCTATAGAATAAAATAATTGCATTATTTTATACCAATAATCAAATTTACACAAATTAAGCCTGAAATGTTTCACGCATTTAATATGAAAATATTGGAGAATAGTTAAGACAATTCTTCTTTCGGAACGGCCTAGATAGAATATCAAAATATGCGCTGTTTATATATCGATAATCTTAGCAGTCATCGTTCAGAGTTTGAGTTTATCTCGAGGTTCAATTTAGATGTGCGGCGGGGGTGACTAGGAATTAGCTCTTGTCGTGGTGAGTGGCGGTCTCATATGGAACTCGCTCCTCAGGTAGTTTGCTGCGAACTCTAGGATTCGTTGGCTGAAGCGGCGGACCGCTCCTCGTGTCCTTTCGTTTCCGGATGTATCATATACTTCCGCGCCATGAAGAACAAGAGTATGCCAAAGAGCAATAATACCACGGCAAGGCCTTGCGCCCCTCCATTTGGTACGGCTTCAAAATAAATTATTGAAAATATAATACTGGCGGAGGCCTGGAACACAAATTTCAACGATTCGCCTATCTTTGCCTTCCTTGCAAAAAATCCGAGTCCGAAAATAGCCACGGCAGGATAAATTGTGAATAAGATGTACTGATCAATATCTAATGCCAAGCATTGAATTATATAATTTGTTCTTATATATTCCTACTATCTTTTGACATGGCTAAATCAAGTAATCTAGCAATCCGGACAAAGCAATAACAACTACCATATCGAGTATCACACTAACGACAGTAACGTGGGAATAGAGTAATGGATGACTTCAGAAAGATAGATTTGGCAACTGCATGACTAAAAATAATTCAGCTGCAATTTACAAAATCGATGATGAAATCATGTCCTTTATCGGCTCCAACATATTATCAGTGTTCGCTGCTGCCTGAAATGATTTTATTCTGTGTCTTTAGGGTTGGCTTGGTAGAGAAGGCTTGCTATTGACTACCATCGTGCACTCAAAATAATAGAAGGCATTGCTTATAGTGAAGAAACAGAGAGTAGAGGGCTGTGGAACACCCGAACGGAAAGCAGATGTAAGCGGCTATCAAGTACAGTACGGGATATGCCAACTGCGACAACCAAAATGAATGCATAAGGGTTGTATTGTTTATTCAAAAATTGGAAAATCCACCTTGCAGCATTTTTGGAATGCTGAGGATGATTTATACAATAGTCCAAAATTTAATAAACTCATCTATGAACTAGACTATCTTAGAAGTTACAGAATGTGTTAGTCGTGGACTTAAAAAACGCTTTAGTCGATGCTGTGACAGAGACTGTAAACCAAGAATCTTCTTTAGCAGTCGCCTTTTCTGGCGGTATTGACAGTAGCTTGCTTGCACAACTCTGCAATGATGTAGGAATTAAAGTCACACTATTAACTGTAGGATTTCCTGGTTCTCCAGATATTGAATTTTCAAAGGTAATTGCGACAAGGTTAGGTTTACCTCATAAGTTGTTGGAGTTAAAAAAAGAGGATTTCCACAATAAACAGAGATATGTATCGCAGAAATTAGGTTGTAGGAATATCTCCCATATTCAAAATTGCATAGCATTTTTTTATCTTGGAATGCTCGCACGACAAAATGGTTTCCGATTAATTTTAACTGCAAATGGTTGTGATGAGCTTTTCTGTGGTTACGATAGGTTTAGATCAATTTACAAATATGGTAATGCGAGAATTATGCAATTCATACATGAAAAGATTGAAAATGAGATCATCCTCATGAAGGAGGCGGAATCGATAACAGCAGAGTTTGGCATAAAAACCAAGCACCCTTTTCTGTCAGAAAAATTTATCTCAGTTGCTCTGGAGATTTCAATTGATAAGAAGATCAAGGGTTGCGATGATCTCATTCGGAAACACATCCTCAGGGAGGTCGCTGTAATGATTGGTGTTCCCCTCGAAGCTGCACAGAAGCCCAAGAAGGCTCTGCAGTATGGTTCGCTAATCCACAAGAATTTCAAAGACTTGAAAACATCCAAAATTGCAAATATTGATTCATAGCGAGAGTTTAGATTTATGATCAAAATATTTGTTTCTTGTATTCCTTACCTTATTCACGACATGATCAATGATCTCTGATGAGGCGCCGAGATGGTTATTTGGTTCAAATATATACTTTAACTCCTCTGACGACAGTTTCTTTGCTAAATGGGAATCCCTTTTGATGGCATCACGCAAATGCTGTCCGCTCTGCAATGCCGAAAATGCTACCCTTTGGATATCCCTGTATGCCGTAATCCTAGGGACTCCTTTTTTGACCAACGCATCCAGAACAAATTCTGAATAGATCTGACCTTTCGTCATGTCCAAGTTCGAGGTGAGACGCTGGGTATTTATTTTTAGCCCTGCGATGACACTCATCAGTGAATTCAACATTTCATCTAGCAGAATTGCAGCCATTGGAATGGTAAATCGTTCATTCGCCGAATTTGATAGATCTCTTTCATGCCATAACGGGATATTCTCCAATGCAACGTCAATTAGAGATCGGAGAAGCCTTGCAAGTGAAGAAACTTTCTCACTTCTAATAGGATTGCGTTTAACAGGAACTGCGCTGCTTCCCATCTGACCTTTTCTAAAATGTTCTGCAACCTCACCTAACTCGGTTCTTTGTAAATTCCTAACTTCAGTCGCAATTTTGTCAAGTGTGCAGCCAACTAGCGTGATCAAAAATTGTATCTCTGCAATTCGTTCACGCGGAATTACCTGAGTCGCCGCATCCACGGGATGCAAACTCAGGTCCTTTGCTACTATTTTTTGCACCTCTAAAGATCTCTTTCCCATTAAAGAACCGGTACCCACGACACCTAATGTCTTGCAAAGCAAGAAGCGCTTTTTTCCTTCTTCAATTCTTTCAATGTGAGTTGCCATCTCTGCAGCCCAAACCGCAAATTTCAATCCAAATGCAATAATACTTGTATGCTGTCCATGTGTTCTTCCAACTGCGGGCTGTGCTCGAAATTCGACTGAGCGGTCAGCCAAAATTAAGGCAAGTCTCAAAATTTTGGGTTCGATAATGCGAAGAACATCTCTCATCTGCATTGATATGGTAGTATCTATGATGTCATTGCTCGTTAGACCGTAGTGAATCCACGGCTTCGATTTCGCCGAACACTTCTCGCTTAAGGCTTCCACAACTGCAGCTGTATCATGCTCGCTAATTGCTTCTAATTCACCCACTCGTTCTAAAGTAATCTTGTCGGACTTCGCTAATTTGACAATTTCCTTTGCAACACTTACGGGAATCATATTGATTTGAGCCTGTGCCTTTGCCACTGCGGCTTCAAACTCTAGCTGATATTGTAATCGGTCACTTTCTTCGAATATTCGCTTGATTTGAGGACTCCCGTAGCGACCTGTATCAATCGGAAGAATTGGCATATACACAAGTCCGCCGAAGACAAGAAAAATAAACCTTATTGGGAAACTACAAATCATTTTCCTAGTTCGTGCCAGCAGAACGTAATTATCTAAGCAAGGCTTATAATGACTCCACCCCAAATCCACAGACGACTATGAGTGAATTAGTAACCAGAATCGGTAACCACAAAGTCACTAAGATTAATGAGTTTGAGTTCCGAGTAGAAATGGATGGTTCTAAGGACATGAAGGTGCCTGTTACGATTTATGCTAACGACGATCTTATTTCGAAGATGATGATTGACAGAACTATTCATCAGGCAGCAAATGTTTCAACATTGCCCGGGGTAAGGAAACATGTTGTCGTTCTTCCTGACGGACATGAAGGCTATGGATTCCCCGTCGGTGGAGTCGCCGCTACCGACCTTGACGAGGGGGTGATTAGCCCTGGTGGAGTAGGATATGATATAAACTGTGGAGTAAGGCTAATTAAAACGAGTTTGACTGAAAGAGATCTAAAACCCAGATTAAAAGATCTAGTAAATGAGCTCTTTAGGTCTATTCCGTTGGGAGTGGGGAGTGAGGGAAGAGTTAAATTGACCAAAGCGGAACTCGATGAACTTCTTGTGGAAGGCGTAGACTGGGCAATAGGGCGCGGATACGGATGGGAACAGGATGCAGAGGTGTGTGAAGAAGGAGGAAAAATGATAGGAGCCGAGCCAGATAGCGTTTCAGATATCGCTAGAAAACGTGGCGCACCACAATTAGGTAGCTTAGGATCAGGTAATCATTTTCTCGAAATACAGAAAGTTGACAAAATCGTTAATGAAAGAGCTGCAAAAGCTATGGGCATTGACGAACAAGGCCAATTGACTGTTTTAATTCATTGCGGCTCGAGAGGATTCGGACATCAGGTCTGCAGCGACTATTTACGTATTTCCGAAATTGCTTTGAAAAAGTACGGTACTCAATTGATTGACAGAGAACTGGCTTGTGTGCCTAATCAATCACCAGAAGGCGAGAATTATCGAAGGGCAATGTATTCTGCTTTAAACTTTGCTTGGTGCAACAGGGAGATGATAACTCATTGGACAAGAAAGACATTTGAAAAAGTGTTCGGTATGACTGAACAACAGCTAGATATGAAACTTGTTTATGATGTCTCCCATAATATAGCCAAAGTGGAACGATATGGGATTAATGGAGAAGGAATGCGCGATCTAGTTATACATAGAAAGGGTGCTACCAGAGCCTTTCCTGCAGGTATGCACGAAATCCCTGCTAAATACCGTGAAATAGGGCAGCCTGTAATTATTCCAGGATCTATGGGAACTGCAAGTTGGATTCTTATAGGTAATAAAAAGTCTCTTGATTTGAGTTTTGGATCAACTGCACATGGAGCAGGCAGAACAATGTCAAGATCTGCTGCAAAAAGAAGTCATACTGTTGAAGAGGTGAGAACCAGGTTAGAATCAAGGGGTATTTATGTCAAGGGATTAACGAAGGAGGGAATAGTTGAAGAAACACCCGATGCATATAAAGACGTCGATGCCGTGGTAGACGTCTCTGACTCGCTCGGAATAGCAACCAAAGTAGTAAGATTAATCCCGTTAGGGGTGATAAAGGGTTAATGTCAGAGGAAGAAGATCCAGATCTCACAATTATCAAGGCTCGAAAAATGAAAGAGCTACAGAAGCAAGCTGCCACACAGGAGAAGATGAAAGCAAGGAAAGATCAGGAAAGTCAACCGCGAACAGACATGGAAATCATATCTAGCTACCTGTACGACAGGGGAGAGGAGGTGCTGGATCTTGCAAAATCTCAGTTCCCAATTCAAACCAGGGCGATAGTGAGGAAAATTGTGGAATTAATCAAAGCAGGCGAGATTAACCAAAGAATATCTGGAGGAGAATTGTTGGCATTATTCCGGTCCGTAGGGATGAATATCAGGGTTAATACAAGTATCAGAGTTGAGGATCATGGTAAGTTAGTTTCTTTTTCTGATAAACTGAAGTACGAAAACGAAGACAGCTCGGCTGCATAGTAGAGAAGCTATGTCATTGATCGATGCTTTTCTTATAGACTTTGAAACTGTCGATTTTGAATCCGACAGTAAAATTGCAAAAGAGGTACTATACGAGTTTCAGAAGAATTGCAATTATGATAACAGTGATAATCGCAATTTCGTTCTAGACTCTCCCATCCCTAGTGCAGGATGGTATTTCGCCAAGTTATTCCTCTCCGGACAGTTTGTAAAAAAGTTGTATGAGCTTAATTCAGATCAAATTGATAATTCGAAAGGTAAAAAATTTGAGGACAAGTTTGTTTCCTGGTTAAGTATAAATTTCAAAAAAAGGAAATGCGAGGCATACCTAAAAATTGCTTCAGAAATGAAATAAGGACCATCGCTTTCTTTATCAATTTCCTTCCACTTTACACACGAAACTGATAAGCGCTAGTAATTCAAATTCCTGTCGAAAAGCTCTAACAGCAAAAATTCATTTTCATCGCCCTCTGTGAGAACGTGAGCGTGTTTAACTATTCTGTCCTCTAACACTGCCAGAAACGAAGTACTAATGACAGGTCTCCAAAATCTTGTCACATATTGAAGGTGTTCTAGGAATCTGTTTAAATAATATAGTCGTATCATATGGAAGAACCTACTAGACATACCAGTCTAGAAGAATGTGGTAGGTATGGTATAGGATAACAACAAGTATCTCGACTCCCAACTTCTGTACGGGTTTATCCAAGTAGACTTTTTTCATATTATCATGAGCCAATATTTGACAATTCAAGAAACATTTTTTTTCTTTAGCACAGAAAAGATTTCGAAAGGGCCATGGATATTTCTAAGTTCAGTAACAATACCTAAACTTTTTAGCTCAAATTGATTTGAAATTTTCGATTTTGTAGTAGCCGAGACGATGACCTGTCCGCTATCACATATATCCGTTAACCTGCTTGCTATATTTACAGTCGTACCTATTGCAGTAAACTGAGCTCTCCGTTTTGTTCCTATATTACCAACTATGGCATAACCAGTATTAATTCCACATTTCAATCCGATTGTTATTGTATGAGGAACATGTTTTTCCCATATGCGTATCCATTTTGCTTGGAGATCTTTAAAACGTTCTTTTAATTCAAGAGCTGCCGCAACAGCACAAATAGCATTCCCTTTACATTCTTCGGCTTTATTTTCAAACCCAAAAAGACCCATTACTCCATCTCCCACATACTTGTCCAATACTCCACCATGTTCAAAAATTGTTTCTCTTGCCATGTCAAAAAATTCCCTTAAAAATGGAACAAGTGATGTCGAATAAGTTTTAAGAATGTCACACAATTTGGAGAATCCCTTTATGTCCCAAAAAACTACTGTTAATAATTTTCTAGTCGTTTTAAAACCTCCTCACCTTCACAGAAAGCTTTTAAAGTAATCCTGAACGTATACTGAATCCAGTCTGCCATCAGTCATAAATTCGAGGGACGCCCATTGGTCAGTCATAGCTTCGTTCTTGTTCTCTGCAACAGCGTATAGAATTGACAAGGATACGTCTATTCCGGATCTTTTGTGTTTAATTATCAAATATCGCTCGAGTTCAGCTACATCTTCCAGTTTCAAGGGAGTAGCATTTTGAGACATAGTTTCTTCCTTTAGATACTCTGTAACCGTTTTACCTTCCTTATAGCCAAGAGAGCTACTTTAGGAGAGGGAGGATTATCAATAATTGGGTAATATACCGTACTCATTAGGTACTATACGATGGTTTTGTTTGAGACATTCTACATCCCCATGAAGATACCTCAGCCGAAACCTCAGCTTTTAATCGTTAAGTCACGAGCCAACAAATAGCTCTTCCCCCATAGACATAGTTCCTCTCAATTTCGCTGAAAATTTTAGCATAATCACAATCGCGTGATTCAGTTTGATCTGACTGATAATGCTTTATATCCAGTTGATTAACGAACAATGATCTTAATTTTTCGCCGAGGTACGAATGTCTTCTCGTATATAGATTAAAGTGGTACAAGCGGGAGATCTCAAACTCTTCTTCCTCTCCTTCCGCCGGGCTTGCGTGTTGTGTCATGAGGAACTGGAGTAACGTCATCAATTCTACCAATTCGGAAACCCGCCCGCGCCAAAGCTCTAATGGCTGCTTGAGCTCCGGGGCCTGGAATCCTCGGCCCCACACCCCCAACTGCTCTTACACGTATATGAAGGGCATTGATCCCTTTTGTTTTGGCTGCATCAGCAGCAGCAACTGCAGATTTCATGGCAGCATATGGTGAAGATTCATATCGGTCGGCTGTTACATGCCTCCCTCCAGAACTGAAAGAAACCGTTTCAGCGCCGCTAACGTCTGTTATATGGACTAATGTATTGTTATAACTACTGAATATATGGGCTACCCCCCACTTATATTGCGTAAGTTCAGCGATATCTGTGGACATGAATAGAGAGGTAATTTTATTACGTGGCGGCTATATTAACTTAGTTAGAAATGCGAATAATCTTAATGACGTCGCCTTTAACTGTTTTTATATTATCACAAATTCAATCGAAATAGAGTCGTCCATGAAATGACCATATAAAGGTGTATATTGGCGGTAGCGGCCATTTAGAAAGATGGATATAATGCCCTAACTCACTTTCTTAAAGGCGCAAAACATTTTACTTTCTAGCTCCCAGCCACACATTTAGAAAATAATATGCTTCAAAATATTATGTTTTTTCTACTATTGACAAGGTTGGGTATCAATTGTTGGATTATTTAACTGGAATTATGGCAATGAAGTTAGATTGGGCAGGGTTGGATGATGGTACTATTTTTCTACAAGAAAAAGATGAAGGAACAAAATGACAGGATAATGCTAAATCAGTTTGAAAAAGGATTGATTCATATCTATATTTGAGATAGAAGGTAAAGGAGATGAGAGTATTTGGCCGTTGGAGAAAGAATAGCAATAACATCCCGGTTTCAGAACTTGATGGTAATAGAAGATTTTCTAAACCGGCTATAGGGCAAAAACGTAGCCTATTTGATAGCATTGTTGGTTTCGACGATGTGAAAGAATTGTTTGATATGTCTATAAGGGCAGACAAGCCAGTACATCTACTCTTGGTAGGACCACCTGCTTCGGCCAAGTCATTGTTTATGAGTTCACTTACTAAGCTAGAAAGGTCATATTACGTTGTTGGGAGTAGTTCTACAAAATCAGGCATATTCGATTATCTGTTTGAATATAGACCGAGGTATTTCATAATAGACGAGATAGAGAAGATGAATAAGCGAGATCAGACAAGTCTTTTAAATCTGATGGAGTCCGGTATATTATCCGAATTAAAACACAATCAAAAAAGAACAACTCAACTAAAGACATGGGTTTATGCCTCATGTAATAGTACGGAGAAGCTATTACCGCCACTGCTAACCAGGTTTAGAGATATGCATTTCAAACCGTATACAGAGGAAGAATTTGTAAATATTGCTGTGGAAATTCTGGATAGGGAGGAAGGACTAGAGAGAGATGTTGCTACTATTATTGCCGAGGCAGTATTCAATAGACTCAAGAGTACGAACATTAGAGAGTGTATAAGAATAGCACGATTAACACGTGGTGACATTGATGTTTCTAAACTTGATAAGATTCTTGAGACCTTTGCCAAATATGGCGCTGTTTCCGACAAAAACTGAACAAGCTTAAAGAAGTTTGGTTAATGTGTTACCCTGGCACGGGAGTAAGGCCACGAAAAACCTAGGTGCCTCGAGTGACGATCATGGTAGCTATCACGTATTAGTCCGTTAGGCATGATTGAGGAAGGCCCAGGAGGGTATTCGATAGAGGAAGAAGAGGATGACATTTTGCGTTTCAGTTGTTTGCCTCGACTCAGAGATAAAGGTGCTGGTGATTCTAAACATCCTACGAAATCATGCCAGCATATATTCGAGATCCAATTATTTCAGGTCGTGGCGAGGGTCAGAACGAAATTAATAGTGATTTCTCATTGGTAGACCTCTAAAAACTTCCTTACTATGATAATTCATACAATACGCAGCATTGTATTACCACAGGGCGTAGCTAGTCCTGTTTCAATTGGGAAATGTTCTATCCTCACTGGAATTTCATCATAATACGTATACTTGCACCCTACTTCTTCCATTTGGTTTAGTCTTGCAGGGAGAATCTTTGGATTACCTCTCTTCAATGGAATTTGGCACCTGACTAAATCTCTTTCTGCTTTTCCTACTCAAACTCGTTAGAATCAACATCGTCTAGCTTTTGGAGATGATTTTGAACGTGTCATTAGGTGACCAAGAGCTTATTTAAGGGAAATGTTGGATTTATTCTTGTCATGGAGAGGCTAACTAAAATACTTTAGAAAAATGGGCCGATACTGGGACTTACACCCAGTCTGCGACGGCTATTTACCGAACGTGTCCTAGATCATAGACGATATCGGCATTATTTTGGCTTCTATACGTATTTATAAAGATCATGGTATAATTATCTAGAGAAATGTAGCAACGGATATCTGAAGAGGAACTTCAATTCCAACGACAACAGCAGCTATTTTATCGATATCTGCCGAATGACTGCGATCTCTTACCTGGTCTGACAAATATGAGAGTTAAGATATGAAGATATTTAGCAATAGTACGAACAAGATAATGTACTTGTTATAAGAAACAAGTAAAGGACTCTTACTAACCGGATTTTCCACTCTGGTTTAGGTGAACGTAACC
>CAKOFP010000274.1 GCA_933226995.1 Candidatus Nitrosopolaris rasttigaisensis
ATCATTCTACTTCTTTCGACTATGTTCGCACATACAATCCCGACGACAGCATATGCACAATTATTGCCAAAAGCGGAAACAAGTAATAGTGGCAATACAGCAAAAACATTACAATCATCATCTCTACCATCTTCGGTTCAGACCACGCTACATGTGATAAAAATTACGTCACCTACCAAAGGGCAACGGATTCCGGCAGGCAGCAACTTCACCATAGGTGGGACTGCCATTGATAATTGAACAACCTCTCCTGATTGCAAAGTTTCAGTTATTGTAAATGGCATCAAGCCATACCAACAAGTTGTCCCAACGGGTCACGGTAGAGCAAATGATTACTCAACATGGAATTATATGCTTACGCCTGCGTATTCTGCTATTAAGGACGGACAAAATAAGATAACTGCCAAGTTCTCCTGTAGTACTAACCCTAGTCTCACATCACATAACAGTGTCAATGTAACTGGAGTAGCTAATAGCAATACTGCTATTGTTGCACCTGTTTCATCATATGGTTCAACAGCAAATCTTAACAATAATAATAACAATAAGTCGAAGTTATTATCAATTTAACTCGATCTAGCAAAGAACCCGATTAGAAGCGGAGGTAATCAGACAATTAAGACAACAGTCCTTGATGCCTCAAACTCGAACGCCACGGTAGCTGGAGCAAGCGTGAAGGGAACCGTTACTGATTCCGCTAACACTACTGTAACGAATTTTAATGGAACTACCAACAAGTCAGGAATTCTTTCATATAGTTGGAAAATAGGCAAAGAGTACAAACCCGGTACATTCACCGTCGACGTATATGGATCTGCAAATGGATATCAGAATCAAATAACGCCTATGACGATGACATTTAACGTGAATTCCGCAACTGTGCATAAGACTAGCTCCACGGGGAGTAGTAACCCAACTCATCATAGTATTCACAGATCTACAGGTTCAGGTAGCGGCCAAAATCATCCCTCAAGTATTATTCATATCCCCAAAATTCACTTTCCCCACATTCGCATTCCAAAAATAACGTTCTCTTGATGTGACCAAAGATATTTCATAACTACAGTTAAAATGCTAATTTTACATTGAATAAGTAATATAGTGGCGGTGAAAGGAGCTTTTGATATGGATGTATGTAAGTGGAGTACTGCACATCACGATAGGCTGAGAGGGGGAAAAAGTGGCGAGTACTTAAATTGCTTTCTTCTTTCTGAACCTATGCAATAAGGACAACGATGCTTGAAGAAGGACTATAGATCAAGTGATGGGGTAGAACGTAACAAGCAGACTAAATTTATAGAAGAAGAATGGTACCGATTGGTATTTCGGCGAACCCACTTGTAGTAGCAAATGAAAATCTGCAAAGTCTTGCATACAGAACAAAATTTGTTTTTCAGCCTTCGATTAGCAATGATCTTAGTATGAGTAAATGATAATTCTTAAGGGAATGTATCCATGTGTTTGATGAATTTTACTTTTATTGATCAAATAAATGTCAAAGCGGTGGATGTGAATACCTGCGGGCGGTTATGAGACGCTGTATTATTGGTCGTTGTGTTGGCAGGAGGACACTTCATGATTCGTATACAAAATTCTATATTATTTCCTCTCTAGAATGGTGTTAATTAATTATCAAATGACAAATTTCAATCAGTACTTTGAATAGTTAAAAGTATCAGAATCGAAATAAGATGATAACAATCCCAAGTGAAATATACCAGAATACCAAATCCGACTAATATGATTTTGACAACCGCAGCACTAGTATTAGTCACAGCTGTCCTGATGTCGTCTGCGTTAGGATATTCTTACAATACGGCAAATGCATCAAGCTTCACAAAAAGGAGTTCTACTAATTGTGAAGGTCATCTGTGCCACTCATTAATATGTATCAACGACAAGTGCCATAGATCAGTTTCAGCATTAAACTCAACTCAACAAATATTAAATTCGACCAAACCTTAATCAGATATGTTTTCTCATAGCAAGTCTTAGAATTGCCTGAATTTTGACTTGTGCCGAGCTGATTTATCTTGGCTACACAAGGCATGGATGCGCACACAAAACGGGGCAGTATTGGCCGGCGGCGCTCTTCCCTAGGGAACCCCCCAACTACGGTGGCTATCTATCGTTGCGCAACTTTTAGCATATATTTTTCAGATTATGTCAAAATGTTTCGCTTTTAGGGATTGAATTTGATCATGCTTATAAAGTTTGCAGAAGCATTACCTATGAGTTAGCATATTTTCCCAAAATTCGATTTACACATTTTACTGTAGAAAATAGCAATATTATTCTTCAAAATATACTAATACTGAACTGCATGACATCCATAATGGTAGCATTCGCAGTTGATATTATCTCACAATACCGTTAAGCTTGCTTTTTATATCATTCTGGGTTTGTCAGGCTATTTTTTGCTCCCAAATCTATTTACATTTGCTGATATTTTTGCTGCTAGTCAAAAGCATACCGCTCATGACAGCATCATAATTACTACAGGAGAAGCAACGAAAATTCATAGCAGTCATAATAATGCGATCGCAAAGACACAGCAGATACTCGCTAAGGGAAAACCAAATGGTCTTATCAATAATACTCTTAGCGGGAACAGTAAAGTAGTAATTCTAACTTTTGGAGATACTGAAAAAAGCCAATTTACTACAGCTAAGCCAATTTTAGATCAATATGGGTATAAGGCAAGTTTCTTCATCACATGTAATTATGTAGGCCAAACCCACCGTCTCAATTGGAATGATATAGTGACATTACAACAAGATGGACAAGACATAGAGTCTAAGGGCATTACTCACGCAGATCTAAACAACTTATCTTCAAGTGCTTTGGATTTTGAGATTGGTGGTTCTAAACTATGCTTGCAGACTCATGGCATTACTTCACCTAATATCTTTGCAGCAGTACACGGTGATGTAGGGAATAATCCAGCTGTGATAGATACAATATCCAAATATTATGGATACGCAGATGATGGTTTTGCTAATATGATGTTTTTGCATTGCGATGGCTATGACAGTAACCAGACTAATTGTCAGACACACGATGGCAATGGTATTCTGAGCGCTGCAAATAGATATTCTATAAGAGAAGCGAGTCATAACTCTTGGGATGCGCGATATGTACACAACGATCAAACAATATTTCAAAAGTTTGTAGAAGAAGTGAATAGCGGAGTAGGAGTCAACAACAAAAGAGGAATGGTGGATGCTATTCCAATAGTTGCTTATCATATTATAGATAATAGCAAAGATCCTTCTAGCACAGACATCAACTTGTTTGCAGCAGAGATGAAGTATTTGCATGAAAACGGCTTCAAAGTAGTACCTATGTCTGATTTAGGATATGATGAAAGCACAAAGTATATGTATTTAGAATAGTAGTTACAGGACAAGAGTGACACGTCACTTTATTTGCTGCCATTACTGCTTTCATGACTTTCACTTATCCACGTTAACAGTTCATTTTCCTATACCCATTCACGCAAATAACTCGGTGGCCAACCACAATTTGTCAATTAATGCGAATTGGGTAGTAGTAATTCCCCTTATTGTATCGGAAATATACATATATGCAAATATACATACATACATTCTTGTCCTTGAAAATGAGTTCACGTCTTCTTAATCTGCGAACATCGATGTCAGCGTTATCATATATTAACCAATCGTTCTCAACAATCAAACAATTCTAATACTCAGTTCAATTGCATCTCTGACATCTTCTGTAAATTCCAATTTAGTTTCTATAGTCTTGCTTCTGTATCTTCCTTGATTTCTCACATATTCTAGAAAATCTAACATCTGATTTTCGTATATTCCAACGTTATCTGCAATAACTACAGCCCCTTTCCCTAGATACTTCTCAGCACGTTTAAGATAGCTAAGATATTCTTCTTTCGTAGCATCTATAAACAACAGATCAAAATTCCCACGAAGTCTTGGTATTACTTCTAAAGCATCACCAACCATAATGTCTACTTTGCGCAGAAGACCTGCGTCTTCCATATTTTTTCTCGCAGTCTTGGCGACGGTTTTATCTATTTCAATAGTTACAACAGATCCTACACTGTCTGCAGCATCATCTAACAGGTTAGCCATTAATATCGCAGAATATCCGTACAAAGTTCCAATTTCCAGAATTCTTTTCGGTTTATGTTTCTTGATAATATTTGCGATGATCTTAGCCTTCACAGGGCCTATGGAAGGTACAAATTCTTTCTTGCCCATTTCTTCAAGGGATTTGAGAACTCGCAATGCTCGGGCTTCTTTTTTCGCAGTAATAGGGTATCGATTGTCATAATATTTGAGTTCAATTTTAAAGCTTCATTAAACTGCCAGATTGCTATTTCCTTTTCAGCGGGAAATGTTGATGTTGCGTTGTCGGCTAACCAGTATCTCTTTGATCTCGCTGTTGCTTATCAAACTATCAATGATCTTGGCTAATTCTGCAGATGGAAATTTCGGCGGTTCAACGGAGTCGATTGCTCTATGCTTCGAAAAGTATTGAACAGCCATTCCGATTAATTCTTGAGCTTTATAGACTACTTTAACAAATGAACTAACAAAATACTTGCCGGCCCAAGAGGTAAAGTTTTACCAGCCATTGACTATGCCATTGCTACTACAATAGTGATATCATTGTGATGAGGGTTGAACGTTCAATGAACCGGTTATCTGGTTGACCTGCGGTAGAAACTTTGGGAATAGCTGTGTGGGAGCAGTGTAGTGAATATAGTATGCCTGCCCATCGAGCAGTATTCCCGTCTCCATAGTTTTCATTGTACCAATGTCTGAATTAGTCCATGTATACGTGACTGAGTACGCTGGTTGACCTGATACGCTAAACCCTGTGTTAGCAGAACCAAACTGAAAGTTTGGTGCATTGCCCCTGTAAAAAAGTATGGTATCCCGAAGGTAACCGTCTACACTAGAGTTACTAGGTGGTCGGGTATCTTTGAAGATAGTGACTGATACTGCTGCTTCAGGATCGAGCGCTATTGGAGGGTTTACATATACAACTTTAAGATCTGTATCATTGGCTTTGTTTTGCCCCTCCTCTATGGACCAGCCCTGTGGGACGCCTATTGTTAGTCCATCAGTTGCGTTTGTGTAAGTTTTGTTGCTGCTCTGGCTAGGAGTAGATGTTGTTGTTGCATTACGAGATTGATCGGTTGATGAAGTTGATACTGGGATGAATGCAAATGAATCAATCATCTTTTGAAAAGTCGGCAGGTATGCAGAGAAGTCTGTCGGCAAAGCTGCAGATGTAATCACGAAATCTTTACCATCCTTTATCGTCAAGATTTGCATGAACTTCAGCTCTAGTCCAGATGATGGTATTATTCCCGTATACACTATCTTATGAGCGGGAAAACCCGCAAGATTAGTTGAATTTGAGTCAATCAAACTAAAATTATTGAATGACTGTCTTAAAACATAAATTGATGCATTAATGTATAGTTGAAGCGGGATACTTTGAAGAGCTGGTTTCCCACCTATAATATTTAATGATGCCGGCGCAGTTTCGGATGGTGAGCTGAA
>CAKOFP010000275.1 GCA_933226995.1 Candidatus Nitrosopolaris rasttigaisensis
AAGGGAGATAGACTAAAATGGCAGACATTTTACATAAAATTGACATAGATGCAACTCCAGATAAGGTTTATTCAGCAGTTTCGTCAAATCAAGGATTGAAGAGTTGGTGGACAACAGATGTTGCTGGAGATTCTAAAAAAGGTTCCATACTAAATTTTGGATTTTATAACCATTCTTTCACATTCGAAATGTATGTTGACGAATTAATTCTAGACAAGACCGTCAGATGGAAATGCATAGGAGGTGTGGCTGCTGATGAATGGAAGGACACCAAACTATTATGGGAAATAATTCCTAAAGATGGTAGTCAAACAACATTGAGATTTAGTCATACTGGCTGGCCTTCAACTGGCGATTATTATAGTAGGTGTAATTCAACCTGGGGACATTTGATGTTTTTGCTCAAAGATTATGCAGAAAGAGGTACGGTAAATCCATATTTTACCTGACAAGAAATGAAAACACAATTCCTACCTACTACCTATGCTCTAAGAGACAGTAAAAAAACAGAATACACCACAAAAGGCATTGATAGATGGTTCCTCGTGTACTACTAGAGAGGACCGAATTATCAAATCGATAGAAACGTTAACAGAGAGTGTGAATACCTTAGTATTTGCACTCTGTGCGACAATCTTTAGATTTGTTATGTCTAAATTCCACTATTTTCTGATTTTTTAATTTCTATCGTAACTTTATCACCCACTTTTATACCAATGTCTTCATACTCTTTCATACTCATTTTAAATGTAGGGGAATCTGTGGGAACACCACCACCAGCAGTCATCCGTGAAATATTTGACATCATCTTGGGTAAATTTTTCATCAAATCTTCTGGGGAAGTAAATGCCATCATGTTTGGACCAAGAGGATTTTGCTGCTTTTCACCACCTACTTTGTAGTCATTCGCGTCACTAAATGTAACATAAATGTAAGGTGTGCCATCTTGAGAGGCTTCGATCTTTGAAATGATAAAGTCCTTCTTCATTTTACTATCATCAATGTATACACATAGTATAAAGGTTCTGTTAAGTTATCTGGATTTATAATTTGTGTTAACTGCGTGGATATATTGCAGATAATGATATGGTATAGAATACGTTGTTGCTGATGATTTCATCATCCTTTGGGCAGATGTTGTAATTCTTGCTACACCTGTATGTTGGGATAATGCTAGTTCCCTATATTTCCAAATGATTCAAGAGTGCACTGTCTTGAACTATAATTTGTTATGACTAAATTCATATCTGCAAGCTAAATATATATGTAATTTTCATTTTGGTGGAGTTAATAATGTTATTATCATGATTCTGAACGCGACATCATTATTAGCCTTGTTCCACTAATCATATTATCTAGAAAGCTAGTCAACATCTTGGCATAAACATCAGTTATTGGTCTTGGAGATATCGATAGCTGGCTAATCCATATACATTTTCTAGATACAGATCCTATTATAGTATATTGGATGCTGGAATTATCTTAATTACCTAAAGACGGAGCAAAGAATGCGACTTTGTTGCTATAATTATCCATTTGCCAATTTGATGGATATTGTATTTTTATTCCTAGGGTAGAATTATTTTCATAAGTTAGGAATGCCTTACTGTTAGTCGCAGTAGTAGTTTGTGCTATTGCTTGTTGGAGTGGAGCAACATACATCGCAGAAGTGACTAATGGACAACCCGATGTGATGACGGGGGACGGGTCGTTTGTGAATTGTTATCGACACAAAATGTGGGCCCTAGAGTTTTTACTATCAAATCTCAACCCGTACTATTTTCTTCAAGTCTTTGAACGTCAATTCTAAAGGTGAAACTTTCTCAGCTGAGTCACTCTTTATGGCGTTAATTTTGGAGCAGCAGAAAATGATTAATCATCTAATTGACGAGCTTTCAAAATATGACACGATATGCAATATTGAAAGAACGAAAATATGTATACTTATTATTAAAAATGGTCTCTAAATATTGAATCTAAGCTTCCAAAAGATATCGCATACCTCTGATAATCTTTCATCTGTCTGTATCTGAAAAGGTTATGGAAGATCCTTGATAATCTTCATTCCTTCCTCAGCGGTAAATGCTTTCAAGGTTTTGGTTCTCACATTTCCATACGATCCAACTTTGAGCATCAGAGACATTACTGCTTCATCATTTGGAGCTTCAATAATTATTACCACATCATATTCTCCAAAAGTATAGTAACCTCCAATCAATTTTCCACCTGCTTTTTCCACCGATGCTTTAAAGGAATTGTAACGGTCTGAAGAATCTTTGATCTTGCTGATCCCTTGCTCCGTCCAATTTATGAGTAAGATATAGTGTGACAAACGTAACAGTTAGATAGACAGACTAGTATTTATATGTCACACATATAATTAGTTGGGGTTATATACCACCAGTACAGAAACATGTCACTAACCCTAAAATTGTTCAGGCAGCATGCCTTGTTGCTGTTAGCAATGCTACCATATTCGGAAATCCGGAATATTTGCGGTTGAGTGGTAACGGTACACTCCACCAATAACTAGAATACCAAAAAATAATTTGGCATACGATTATGTCGTTGGAATTCTAATCAGTTTGTAGTCCTAGTTGCGTAACCAATCTATCAGAAGAGGCAATCAGATCAGATGATTCGAATTGTTTCTCTAGTGATAATTGGTCTATTGCTCTCGTTGTAGTTGTTAATGCTGATGATGATGTTGCTCCTTTGACCTGTTGATATGGCATCAACATTTTTTGAGTAACAAATGTTTTGTAAAGATTCCAATTTCCATTAACAATATTCAGGAGGTCGACAAAGTCTCAGGAGAGAGGTTTTAAATCTACGCCTGAAATCATTCCTCCTTGTTTTAGGGTTATAATATTTGACTCTAATCTATTCATAGCAGCTCTTAATTGCGAAGCATCAGAAGATCCCTCTATATATTTTTCAGTTTGCGATAGAAGATTAGCAGTAAGATACCGATTCTTGCCAGCAATATTAACTGAATTTCCTAATGATGATTGCTGAGACTGAAAATAGGAAAGCACACTGAAGCTGCCAACTATTAGAATAATTGCTATTATAACTAGAAAGGTGATTTTTAAGAGAATTTTAGAATTTATTCTTTCTAACAGGTTAGGCAATTAGTTGACATGCTCCTCCCTCTTCTCATGTTGCTGCTACTAAGTATTCAGCTCCTAAATCGGCATCATCACACATCACCTAATCCAATTCTGATCTAATTCGTTTAACCAAATAATCTATAGTGACTGGCTTTCTGATAAAGCATCCTAAGCTTATCGCTGGATATATCTCTCTTAGCGCCTCACGGTTTATTTCTCCAGAAGACATGAAACAAACTTTGACATTAAGATCGATGGCCAATATCTTTTCACATAATTCAAATCCGTTCATATGTGGCAGATTAATGTCAACCAAAAGAAGATCATAGAAATTTGGTTTGAATTCTGACAATGCTACCACAGGATTATTAGATGTATATACTTCAATTCTTTTGTTAGCATCGTTATTGTTATTGCTATCTTCTATCCCAGCTTTGAAAGTTATAGTGACATCAGAATCGTCATCTATAATCAATATTCTTTTCCAAAATCGTTGTTTGTCTTTTATGACAACGGTATGATACAAGGGGTCTCCTGCAAGCATATAGGAAATCATTTGATTAAGACCATCATCATATCACTTGCTTCGAATCCATATAGTGCTATCTTCGAAGATAATTTCATTTATCCGTTTGATCAGCTCTTCGTTACTTATTGGTTTTCGAATAAAACGATTGGCAGGTAAAGAAAATATATCTGAATATACGCCGTAATACATTTCACCAGCCGTAAGAAAACAAACCTTGACCTTTTTATCAAATCTCTTAATCTCTCGGTATAAAGCAAAACCATCTAGCTTAGGCATCTTAATATCAAGAATTACTAGATCGTATAAATCAGGCTTAAATTTTTGTAATGCTAAAAGAGGATTCTCGTATGAATCTGCCGTAAATCCATTCTCGTCTAAAATCTTCTCTAGCGCCAAACAAACATCTGATTCATCATCCACTACCAAAATCCTTTTAGACATGTTTCCTCCACCGTTTTTTACTATGCATTATGCTCTTTCCTTTTTGTAATCTATGCGCTCGCTAGAGCTAACTTTACCTGCTTGTACATGCAAGGCTTTATTGTCTTATCATGTATCTTGCACGCCGTAAAGTGCCAGGCTGCTTCAAGTCCCAAAAATGTTCCTATGAATCCAATTGCTGGAAATATTAGATACTCAAACACTTCTAATAATGCTCTTAGGATATTATTCTAGCTTGCTAAGGAGTATTTATGATAAATCATAAGTGCCGTTTAGTGGAGTAGCCTTAATTGAACAGTTTTGCGAACGCCATAACAAGCAATATGTTGATGGAATGGATTCCAAATGGGATGCTGCCTCATTCAGAAAAAGGGAAAAGGCGGTATTGTCATATTTTAGAACTAAGCCAATACATGTGAAGGGGTAGAAATACCTGAGATGAACAATAGACCTAATAAACGCGCGCGGCTGTGATCAAAACATTCGTATTGGTTATACACAAGTCTGTGAAATTACATCCAATTTGATATCCAACGCGAGCTATACTCGGTTTTTGCAGACCAAGAAGACGACATATAATAAAATAACAGGATGTCCGTACAAATAGGATAAGAATAATAATATAATAAAGGCTAAAAAATTTTTAGTATTAATTGCCATTACTGTAATGTCATTCATTCAATAGTCGGCCGAAGAATAGCAACCAACGAAATTAAAATCAATGCAGCTGAAATCGGGCCAAAGCGTTTCGAATCAATCTATCTTCCTTCTTCGTCTTGTCTTTCCTTGACTAAAATCTTGGCGTTCTCTTTAGTTATTTTTACCTTTCAGTTCACTCTTCGCCGATAGTATTATGTATTGCTGAGTATTAAAGAGAAATTAAGATGACATTTAATCAAAGAGTTGCTATAGTTACAGGCACCTCAAGTGGAATAGGCTATGAAACATCCTTAACATTAGCAAGAAACGGATTTCTGACATACTCTACAATGCGTAATCTCAATAAAAGCGGGAATATAAAATCAGTTGCAGAGAAGGAAAAATTGCCTTTAAAGATAGTACAGCTAGATGTTACTGATGACGGATCCGTCAAAAATGCGATGCAATCAATAATAGCTGAAGCGAGTAGAATTGATGTATTGGTGAATAATGCGGGTTACGCACTTAATGGTGCATTTGAAGACCTTGCAATGGAAGAGCTAAAGGCCCAGTACGAAACCAATCTATTTGGTGTTACAAGAGTAACCCAAGCGGCCCTTCCCATCATGAGAAAACAGAAATCTGGTTTCATCGTAAATATCAGTTCAGG
>CAKOFP010000276.1 GCA_933226995.1 Candidatus Nitrosopolaris rasttigaisensis
AGTGAGTTTATAGAGATAAATCTCGATCCAACAAAATGGAAATATCTTTCTCGTTCTGACCCTGAAAGTATGTATCGTGTATACGAATACCATAGTTAACCAATAATTATAAAATGTATTCCTTTAGTAATTGAATGTAATGACAAACCGCAATCCACATGACATAGCAATTGTAAACTGAATTATTATTATGTGGGACACAAGCTCGCTTTTTACACCAACATCCTTGGGTCCACCCACTCAACAAACGAAACCTGTACGTAATGGATAACAGACATGGGCAGTGGAGGATCCAATTGCAAGTTCACCACTTGTAGATGATGTCCATGCTGTGCGCAGGTCTAAGATCAAATCCTTAAACTTAGGTGCAATGTTGAGGTCTATGACTCACGCCGCCTGAAACGGATGCTCGTTTTCCTCATTGAATAACAATTGGTATACACTTAAAAGATCAGACGCTGTTATAATCATCGTTATGACTACTATATCCGACTCTATGAGGAAAAAATTAGAAACTATTGAAAAATCAGCTTCTGTTCAAGAAGCAGCTAAAAAAATGACAGATAAGAACGTGAGTTCATTAATAGTTGTAGGTCCAGATGGCAAACCACAAGGTTTGGTTACTGAACGTGATTTAGTTAAAACGGTATGTCTTAATGATCTTCGCACTAGCCTAGTGACTAATGAGCAGATAATGTCTTCTCCTCTTATTACTATCGATTCCAAATCATCGCCATCAGTCGCAGCTGATATGATGCTGCAATACAATGTGAGGCATTTGCTTGTTATTGATAAGTCGGCCGAAAACAAACCCATTGGTATAGTTACTCCACTCGACTTTACAAGATACCAGGAATATCCAAACGATGAAGTGAGTAAAGATGCTGTTGAAAAGATACTAGAATATTATATATAAATATGAATTGTATTGCTTTTCTACTATCAGGACTTACGTTGGCAGATAAGAGACAATACAAACTGGGATTTATGTACAACGATACCAATACCAATGAAGTTTGTTTCATTTAACGTCGTATTCCCAGCAAGTTATATGATAAACTCCGGTAGGCGATTTCCGCCAGCCGGTAATTTTGGCTCTGCTCAAGCTCAAGTAAGCAAGATATACATGCATTTACTTATGATTGCCCAAGTGGACACACTAAGGATTTCTATAATGGATATAGTGACGAGGCGAACGATATGATTGGATCGATACTGAGAATGGCATTTCAACTGCTTCTATGTTCGTTTTAGTATAGAAACATCACACAATGCTACTGCAAACAATAAAGACGATATCCTAGAGCCACTATTTCACAGATTTGATAGATATTTCCTTTCCGAGTACACAGACGAGGAATCAAAACGATCGCAGTACAGAGACTGAGACAAGAAGGAATAGAAAATGAGGAACTGGCTCTGTAGATCGCAAACGTGGTATTGGGAGGTCTTGGACGAAAAAGCATGCGAGGTAGTATCCGTATTGCCAGAAAGCCAAAGACTATCCAAGACGTGGACGAGACAGTCCAGGCACTTAACAAATACGATCTAAAATGAAAATCAGATAGCAGGAGCGTTACAAGACCAATGTTGTCAATATGAATATTATCAAAAATGGCCTTCTCGGCTTAACGTGCGTCTACTGGGTAGGGTATTTTCATTACAAAGGAGAATCGTCAAAAGGCGTTAGTGTTGTCTCCCATCAAGAAAAGTCGTAGACAACCAAGGAAAATTAGATAAGAAAGCTACTCATCCTACTGTAATAGCGAAACCCATGCCATGGTTCGACACGAAAATGAGTCGTAGGAGATTCTTGAAATTAGCAGGTTCTGGAATAGGCGTTGCGGTAGTAGGAGGCACAGTTTGGCGTGCTTTTAGCAATGGAGTCTTCAGCAGCGAACAAGGGCCAGCCTACGAACCTTGGAAAGATTGGAAAACGGAATCACAGCAAGGAGCAGGACCATTATCGCTAGTAGCTTCCGCTATCCTGGCAGCGAATGCACATAACACTCAGCCTTGGCTATTTGTTGTAAACCCAAATAGAATAGATTTGTTTGCAGACACTAAACGAAACATAGGAAGCATTGATCCATACTTACGAGAAATGTATGAAGGGCTTGGTTGCGCCCTTGAAAATTTGGTTCTGGCTGCAGAAGCAAAAGGATATTCGTATAATTTGAAACTTATGCCTAATCCTACAAGTAAGACCCATGTAGCGACCATTAGCTTGATAACACATACAAAGAGCAACAACGGTAGAATTGGCGACACAACTACTACTTATTCTCCTGTTTCGGAGGCGTTATCATCATACAATGCAATACCTCACCGCCATACAAATCGTGGACCATATGATAAGAATAGACCTGTGACACAGGATATTCTGCAATCATTAGGATCGTTGAACCAAACAATAGGTCCAGGAGTAGTGCTGCTTTTATGGTTTACCACTGATGAACAACGTCGTAAGGTAGGTGATCTCATTTTGCATGCTACCCAAGCTATCGTAACTGATAAGAAACAATCATACGACGATTTTAAATGGTATAGGCCGAACTGGCAAGACATTCAGACTTATAAAGATGGACTTACTGTTGATACGTCAGGCACGCCGTGGTACATCGACGTTTTAGCCAAAATATTGCCGCCTATATCTGAGGAAGCATTCGACAGCTCCCAACTACAGTTGGCTAAAGACACCTATATAGCGACGGCAACTGCATTTGGAATTATTGCAGTTCGTGATGTATTTGACAATATTCAAAGATTACAGGGTGGAATGTTTTATCAGAGAATGCATTTGTGGGCTACATCAAATGGAATTGCTATGCAGCCTATGAATCAAATGACTGAACGTGCAGACAGATAAATTAGTTTGGGTATAGAACAAACATTTGGAAACGCATTAAGGGCACTCATAGCAAACCCAAATTGGCAAGCATTGATGACCTTCCGTATAGGATATCCGACCGTCGAAGCATTAAGCAGTCCACGCAGGTCAATTCAAGACGTTATGTTTTCTTCAGTATAATTTTATTATTTTATTATTATCTTATTTTATATTCCATTGTTTATCAAAGGAAAGGTACTCCTGAATATAACGACATCCAGAGGCCTTCCTCTTAACGCAAGAGAAGTTCATTGTTGTGGCTTGGCATCACGAATGTCACCGACCAGTAAAAGGGATAAAGAAAGACTGAGGATGGTTTTCACTGAAAGCGGTTGAGGACGGACGGATCTTCTATTGCTGTCGTCTTTCGATTGAATCTAATCTGGTCGTTAATGCGATAAGCTGATCTGATAAATGAGCTATCGCATCATCTTTCATTTTGTCACGATCTCTCGTTGATTGGTTTAGTTGTTCTAATTCTTGTACTTTGCTCTGTATCTCCGCCTCTTGTCTCTCCAATTGGTGAACGTTCAAGAATGTAAGATAAGGTTCAATCGTGAGAAATATCTCTGCTTTCTCTGAGTCTTTCTTACGCCAATAAGTAGAGCCAGAATGTCCTATGAACCATTCAGAAAAGTCAGCATAACCAAGATCAGATATAGTAGTCTTTACAAATCGCCTAAAGGAGCACTGCCATCTTCTTTTTCTCCCTTGCCCATTCTATCTAAGGTCTTTGCAAAAGATCATGCAAGGTCATCATATATCATATTAGGATTCGGCATTTTCGTGTTTTGATAGACAACAAAAATAAGATCATGTTCTGTTCTACCTAGTGTTCTATATTCTGCGATAGTCTTTATATTTTTCGTTATGCCCATTCCCTTTGTAGCATATTCTTCTTTTTCGATACTTGTAGCTTAGCCAAGATTTTAATTGTTGATTCATCTCGTCTGTTAAAAAGACTAATCTATCAGGCTAAGCTAATGGAAGATTATATTAAAGAATCATATGCAGAGAATGAATTTATGATTACACGAAGAGGTTACTATTATGTGATAAACAGTGACGATCTGATCATTCTGTCGCAGTTTCAATTTTTCTGTCAAATAATGCAGATCGATTAATTTCTTGTTCTTTCTTACTTGTTGTGATAGGGGCCGCGACCATAAATGTCTACAAACAATTTGAATCTTCTTAGATATAAGCACGTATTTTGCACTAGATTACATTAAGATAATTAATTATTGTCCACATAATAAATGATGATAAATTGGGTTCCATACTCCATGAGAACTTTAAGTCGAGTTGAGGAACATTTTAATGCATAATCAATCTTTTTAAGAGATTATAGCACAATGGATAAATCTCAAGAAGATATAGATACGTGGTATAAAAAAATAGAATTGATAGGCATTGAGATAAAAAGTCTAGACCAAGATATGGACACCGGTCGTTTCAAGCTAAAAACAAGGTTCATGAATCAGCACTTCATAAACGAACTAGACAAGATCGGTTTACAACTAATAAATATAACAGGAACCTATGAAGGTAAACTTATAGTACTTTTGGAAAGAAAAATTTCATGAGATTAGACGTTGACTTAATTACATTTAGCTTAGAACAAAGAATAGACAAGACCTAATACTCAAGGGTTAGATGGAATATATTTTGATATGCTTCTTCCTGCTAAGTATATTTAGATATACGTAAATATTTTGTAACTATTTTTGGCTTGATCAACATAAGCTTCGTCTGCTTGGCGTGGTTCAGGAACTTAACGTTCATTTACTCATTCACGTTCAGTTGAGAATGTAAGCCTTTCGGATTCACTACAGTAGCTATTCTTTCTTGCGTTTATCCAATTTTTTATTAACAGAATTCTAATTATTTCTCGTAAAGACTATTCAAAACTATTACTTGACTCAATCTCTTTGGCGAGAATAGCATCATCACAATCATTTGTCAGTTAAGAAGGAAATTCCTTGAACCAACAAAGAAGAACTAAAACCCTATTTTCAGTCCCAATTGATAGGTTAATTTAATATCAATATAAAGCCAAGTCGTCCACTTACACTATAGAGATATTTACACTACTCTATTTAATTAGTGTCAAGATATATCTAAAATGATGTCAGGAGGAGCACGGGTTGAGTTCCGAAGGATGTTTAAACATATTCGTTTTCGATTGCTGTCATTTGTTGAGGATAATTTCAGTTGAAAGAGAATATATCTTCTCAATTGCTTTTCTTTCTATGTCTATGTTAAGGGGTCTATTCTTGCTCGCCAAAAATTGCAATTTCGTTAGTGCTTACCATTGCGCTGCATCTTTGGATAGTATTTTCTAATCTAGCTTCGAGGTCGGTGAGCTCGTTCCATATGTCTAGGGTTTCGCTGCTCATTTAACAAACCTCCCTTCTAAAGTGAAGCGA
>CAKOFP010000277.1 GCA_933226995.1 Candidatus Nitrosopolaris rasttigaisensis
CTCGCTCCACCAGAATATCCGACAGAACATGCTCAGAGAGGAGGACACATTCCGGGAGCAAAGAACATCCCCTGGAGTCAAGCAGTCAACGATCATGACGGCACATTCAAATCAGTAAATGAATTAAAGAAGCTTTATGAATCAAAGGCAATAACACCTGAAAAAGAAGTAATTGCGTATTGCAGAATAGGTGAAAGGTCATCGCACACTTGGTTCGTCCTCAAATACCTGCTTGGTTACCCAAATGTTAAGAACTATGATGGATCCTGGACAGAATGGGGTAATATGATTGATAATCCTATAGAAAAATAAATAATTATTAGATCTAGACATGGATATACTTGGTCGACAATAGTATCCATGACATAAAACGAATGAACTTGAAACAAAAAATAATGAATTAACATAATTTGAAATCTGAAATGCCAAAGCAAACGTTGTCGATTTTTTTGTAATATTGGCAGGGAGTGGGATCTTTATTTTTTCAGTATTATCGGAAATAGTAATACAACCCCAATTAAAAGCATGTTCGGTCTCGATTCGAAAATAATTTGTTACAAGTTGGAGTAAAAAATCGTACAATCAAACGTTTTGCTAATTCTTCATATGTTAACCATTGTTACCAGATGAACCCCAACATTCAATAAATAGACCAGCCTTCTGGGCGGCGTGGAATATACAAAACTTTGTGAATCAATATTTGCTTTACACGACGATATTCGCTATGCTGCTGTTGTGGATGATACAGGGCTACAAATTGCTGGTGGTATGCGTAGAGGTATCGATTCTATTGTAGACCAAACCAATGAGGAATTATATCTGGCACAAACAGCACTTCGTAAATCCATGAGACAGAGGTTTGATGACACTATGGGAAATGCAAGATTTGCATATGTAGAGCGTGAAAAAATCTCGATCTTAACATTTTACCTAAATAAGAATATTCTCATTGTAACTATGGAATCTAATATAGACTCTCATACTGCGATTGATATCGCAGAAGATACACTGGAAATGCTTCGCGCAAAATAAAGAACGCAGCAATACAATTTGTATGTCTAGATCATCCTGGCATATTGCGGTAGTTGTGTGGCATACCACTCCAGGTAAATCCCAGAAACCTGCTGCGATGTTATCTTAGCTTTTCAAATTATGCATTGTCTTTAGATCTTCCTTGAATAGATCTAAATCAGGGGGGATGACGATGCTACCAATAGAATCCTTTAGAGATAACGGTTTTCCGGTTTCGTCTGAAATAGTTCCTTTTTTCTTATTCCATACCGTCGAGTTAAAATCCATAATCAATTTAGTATATTTTGTGAGTTCACCGTAATGGTCCAGTGGTTGAGGCATTTGTTGAAGATGAATACTCTCGGCCGAGTAAATTTTTGTCCACAATTCCTCGGTAATAAATGGACATATCGGGGCTAGAAGAACTAAAATTGTCGAGAAACATTTCTGGGAGGTATATATGGCCGATCTTTGCTGGGATTGATCACCTGTATCGTAAATGCGTCCTTTGATCATTTCTATATAGTGTGCAGCAAACACATTCCATGTAAATTCTCTTATCCCATTTGCGGGAATGAAGAAATTAAAATTAGCATAACCCTCTTTGCATTTATCGATCAGTTGGGATAGTTCACCGATAATCCATCGGTCAGACGATGCGAGTATAGCAGGCATCTCTAGAATAACATCGAATGAAGATAGAAATCTGCCAATATTCCATAATTTTGATAAGAAATTCTTTGCAGTTGTGATTCTTTGCTCGGAGCAACGAAAATCATAACCTAAATTGCTTTCTGCTGCTGCCCAAAATCGGAAAACATCCGCCCCGTATTTACGTATAAGGGGAAGAGGATCAATTACATTCCCTTTACTTTTGCTCATCTTTTCGCCTTTTTCGTCTAGACCATATCCCATAATCCACGCGTCAGACCATGGTAATCTACTGGTAAGCTGGACGCATCGCAACATTGTATAATAAAGCCAGGTTCTTATGATATCCTTTCCCTGCGGTCTTACTGTAGTCGGATAAGTATAATTGTAGAATTGCGAATTATTCTTATATTTTGTAATAAACAGTGGAGTGATACTAGAGTCTAGCCATGTATCAAATGTTCTATCCTCTCCGATAAATTCAGTGCCCCCACAACTACTGCATTTTTCAAATGGAGGTTTTTCTTTCCACGGCCGATAATATCCTCCTTCATCTGGCAGATTAGGATATTTGCAGTTATTACAATACCATATCGGCACTTCGGTACCATAAAATCGTCTTCTTGTGACCGGCCAGTCAATTGCAATAGAGTTGAGCCAATCAAGCAAAATTTGTCTATGCCTATCAGGATGGAATGTGATTTTATTTGCAAGTTCTTTTAATAATGGTACATAATCGATTTGCTTTAAGTAGTAATCCTCAAGCGATATGATTTCGACTGGAGTCCTGCTACGTTCGCATATTGGGGTCCTATGCATAATATTTTCTTCTTTTTCAAGAATGCCGATGTTTCTTAATTCTTCAATGATTTTGGTTCTCGCTTGATTGACCGAAAGGTTAGCATAAGCCCCAGCTGCAGAAGTAGTTCTGCCGTTCTCATCTAACGATACAATTTCTTTTAATCCTAGCTCGCGGAATATCCGCACATCATTTTCATCCCCGTAGCTGCAAACCATGACTACCCCTGAACCAAATTCCGGTTTTGCAGAAGGGTGAGCTATAATCTTGACCTCTCTGTCGAATATCGGTAACAGGGCATGCTTATCTACCAGATTTACATATCGCTCGTCTTTTGGATTTACAACAATTGATTGGCATGCAAATAGGAGTTCTGGTCTAGTTGAAGCAACAACAATGCTATCCCCAGTTTCGATTATCCTGAATCTTATGTAAGTTAGCTTTGTTGGAATAGTCTCGTAGATAATTTCTGCATCTGCAATAGTTGTTGCACATTGAGGGCAATAATTATTTGGCCTATTTGCACGATATATTAGATTCCGCTTCCATAAATAAATGAAGGTACTCTGTGTTAAAGTCCGAAATTCCTTTGAATCGGTACGATAATATTCTTCAAAGTTGCCGCTAATCCCAAGAGTTTTCATTATCTGAATCATTTCACCCTCTAGATCGTCAAGAGCATGAGCACATAGTTCGAGAAATTTTTCTCGATCGGTCTTTCGCATCACGATTTTATATTTTTTTTCTGTGTAAATCTCAACCGGTAGACCGTTTCTGTCAATGCCTATCGGGAATAATACATTGTACCCCATCATTCTGGAAGTCCTTGCGATCATATCAATTTGTGAATAGTGAGCAGCGGCTCCGATATGCCAAGGTCTTCCAGATGGGTAGGGAGGGGGAGTATCAATCACAAAAGCTTTTCTTGATTCGTCTATAGAAAACTTGTAGATCGCATTATTAGCCCATTTTTGCAGAATAATGTTCTCCAAGGCAGGATTCCATAACTTGGCTTCAATTCTGAGTACCATTTCACACTTTCATCTAATAGTTTATCCAGTGGCGTATCCATACGGTTATTAATGTTAGTATAGTTTTGGAATTTAATAACGATGGCCGATAGATTATTGGTCTTGCACATTTTGCTAATTATGATAGTAATAATGTTTTTCCTGGTCACACTTGGTAGTTCTATTTTTTTTACAATGACAATTATTTCTTCAAGAGTATCCGGAGGACTAGCAGGAAATTTGATGGTGCTTGCACTGATACCGCCTTCAATTCTAACAGTATTATTTCTGCAGAGAGTTGCTGGCAAGTTATATGACCGATTATACGTTGTAATAATCAAATCTTCATTAAAGAAATGACTTCGTAAGCAGATTCTTCTCGGAGGAATCGATCATCTGGAAGTACTATACGATGCGTATAGCCTATGCTGATATTTTTGAGTGCCTAAAGAAGACAGGATCTTTCATTCCCAATGACCTGAAAGCATCGAGTCGTTGTTTGCATGCGTAACATTCTCCGCAATGCCTTCTGGCCTTAGTATGACAACTCCAAGTTACTTCAAGTGGTACCTTCAGATCTATTGCTAGGTTGATTATACGTTTTCTATCCATCTTGCTTAATGGGGTCACTATCACACATGGATCATGATTGGAAAGCAAACAGCCGTGCTTGAACAGTGAATTTATTTTTTCTATGTAGTTCTTCGTGGCGTCCTTAAAGAAGGATCCATCGTGGCTGTTGTGGCCTCCGACAATCCATTTAATATTAAGAAATTCTGCATAGTGTGCAGCAATGGAATAAAAGATCAGATTTCTAGCGGGGACATATGATGGCCATCTGTTATCCGATTTCTGACGGTTGCCAATCTGTAAATCTGAATATTCTTTAATAAATGGAATATCGATCTCCAAGAAATTAGAAATGCTTGCTCTTTTCGCTAATTGGGCTGCGGATTCTTTTTCTTTTTGAATTCTGTCGTAACAATTAAAAGTAATGGCCGAAACATCTGAAAATTTGTCTTTTGCCCAATAAAGACAGGTAGCAGAGTCTAGTCCACCTGAGAGCATCACCAGTGCCTTTGATCCTCTCATTATCTAATCGTTTTTTACTTCAGCAATTATATGGGCGCCCTTATTGACTCCCTCGTAAATATAGACGCCCAATGCTTCCACATTCGAGGGCATTTTTGGGGCTAGCAACTTTATTATTTCCGTTGAAAGAGTTTCTACCGTTGCTTCACCTGGTAGTAGAAATGTTGTTAGTTTTGGCAGTTGTAGATTGAAATATCCACGAGGTCCATCAAAAGAAATAAAATAATAAAGATCGTCTTCATTTTGCAAGTATTTTTTATTAATTAAGAATTTATGGTCAATAACATTTAACGTATCTTTAATTATCTTCTTGGCTTCACCAAAGTCGATCACAAGGTTATTTGTCATTTGGCCAATAATCTCTACCATCACAGTGGAAGTATGGCCATGCAAAATAGAACATTTCTCTACCAGTGGGAGAATGTGTGCGTAGTCGAATGCGAGTGAAGGATCTTCTATAAATATAGATCCGCTGTGGTTGCTGTGGTTAGAATCATAGAAAAATAATGAGTCTAATTCATTCACCTTCGCTGCATACTTTGAGTGGCCGAGGGCAATAACATCGACATCAGGCAGTTCCTTTTTTATCAGCTTGAATTTAACTATGTCTGCTTTTGAATCAACTATTTCGATGTACCTGTCACCTATTTTGAAATCGATCTTCGCGCTCGTACCATCTTTAAAGCTCAAATTAGCATCATACTCATAAGTTATTCCTAGAAACGACAACAGCTTTGAAATGGAGAACTCCGCCCTGCTTCGTAATAGGTTCCCATTACTATCAATATATCTGATGTCTTTATCAAGGACAACCCTTTCCATTAGAGTATTAAAAAAAGGATTGTCACATATAAATTCACCCTCATCCGCGATATTTTTTTGATATTTCATTTTGTTGTTCTGGTGATGTTGCAGGTAATTTACCTGCGTCATGAACAAAGCAAGAAGCTATCATTCATGGCGCTTAGCACTGAACCGTGTTTGTACTGGCCAAGTGCTCGTTAAACTATGTTAAACCATATATCGCTAAGATGATTTTTGTCGACATTCCAGCCTGCCAGCCAGTTTTCAGTCATTCAATACCGAGTCTAGTATCTTCATACCAAGCGCAGCAGCTTCCTAATTATTAACTCTGATCATTTTGGTTCTCAAAATCAAGCAGATTTTTGGACCACCAAAATATAGCATGAAATAATTGTGACTTATTTTGCTGCAGGAATGAACACGGTACTTTTCTGTGGAATAGAAGTGGCGGTAGACGAAACTGAAACCCCTGAATGTGGACCATTCATACCCGAATCAAACCCGATAACACGCATTCTATCAACAACGTCCAAAGCCATAGTACTAGATAGTTGATTTGACGGGGGCACGGACGTGCCGTTGGTGATATGAAGCAAAGGTGTAGCTATTACAAAAGGTATTTTATCATTATTATTTGGTAGCTGTGGTTTTTGAATAGGGTTAATACTTTGATTGACAGGACTCTTGGTACTATTTGTCTGAGGGTTTGGGACGTTAACCTTGTTGGAAATGGTCGGGATATTGATATTATGGCCAGGGTTCGGTATTGAAACTCTGCCGCTGTCATGAATTCTGAAACTATTAGCAATTGGCGGAACAGTGGGATTGCTAAGAGTTGTGCTAGTAGTACTAGGGATATAAACTCTGCCGCTTTCATTATTCACAATGCTCCGCAAAGCAAGATGAGATGAGTTTTGTTTTGAAGAGATAAGTGGAGAGTTATGATTATTATTGCTTATTGATGATGATGTTGCTGCTATTACCGATGGTGAAGGTGTCGTGGTGGTGACATTATTATTATTGTTGATATTACGTAGGTCTGATGAAGCACTAGTGCTATTATTGGAGCTGGCCATTGGAATAGGGACTACTGTAAATGTTTTTGAAACTGAATTATTTTGATAACCAGGCGCAGATGTCCCCATTACCACCTTATACTTGCCACTTGTGTTATCTCCACTAACTTGCCATGAATATGAGACTTTTCCCTTCTCATTTGTAATACCCGCTAACTTTTTAGATATCCCAGACGGATCTGTGATACTTCCAAATACTGAAGCTCCAGCAACGACATGAGTACTGTTACTGTCAGTAACCCCAAGTGTCAGATTTTCTTTATCTCCAACATGAACAGGTCGTTTCGCTATATGGATCGAAACCGATAATGCCTTGGCGTTATTATTGTCGGCTTTGGTGATAGTTGATGTGTTGTTATGTTGTTTCCCAGACTCGGCTGAACCTTTGTTATTCAGGGTATTATCATTAGTTTTGGTTGTTGTAGTTGATGTCGGTGCTGATGAAGATTTCGAAGTTGTACCTTTCTGATGAGCGTGATCAATATTTGCATTTGTGGTCCCAGTGTCATGTTGATGTGTGGATATGATGCCTGCGGTAGAAAGTAGTGCGGCAGCACTGACACTTGTCATTTGCGATGGATGGTTAAGCTGTTGCGATCCCTTTCCTGTTTGTCCGGTAACGTTTGCATTATTATTATTATTGTTGTTAGCTACGTTTACCGCTATCGCGTTTGTTTTTGTTGCGTTTGTTTTTGTTATTTTGCTATTGAGTTGTTGAGAATTAGTAGGGATAGAACCCGATGTCTTTATAGTATTATTCAATATTGGTAAATGCTTCTTCTGGATACTAATTTGAGTTTTAGTAGCGTTGAGACTATTATTGCCTACCTTGATGTTACTTGAATTTTTAAGGGATTGTCCTTGCTGTTTCGTCGTAGATGCCGGTGCTCCTGTAACATTTATGCTATAGAATTTTGTTAAAAGGGTTGAACTATTACTAGTGTTGGCATTATTCCCTTGGCAGGCTAGTTTCGATGTTATCTTGTTCGTTCCTGTTTTGATTGTAGTGTAGGATGGAACAAGATTAAAGACCCATGTTGAATAGTCATTTGTGTTATTATGGCCGCCGGTAGGAAGTGCTCTCTGGTATGGTTTCATGTCATTCACAATGACATACACTTTACAATCCAGCGGGCCATTATGAGATGCAATTCCGCTAATCTTGAGATCATTGCCAGTGAGTGAGACCGGTTGGCCCTTTGCAGGAGATGTAATTTTAATCCCGATAGTTTTTGTCAGTTGCTGCGCCGCTGCAGAATTCACGATGACAGTTGAAAGGATGAGGAGCGTAGTAAATCCAAGCAATGGTACAGATTTATTGATCAGCAATAGTTACCACCTCCGAACACAACAAGGCATCGATCAAAATCAGAGCTCATTTCGATGAGGTTAGAGTTTGAAAGTACAGCGTTGATAGATTTTACTTTAGAAGGATCCATTTCGCATCTGACATTAAAGATAGCCAGCAGCGAAGTACTAATTGTCGGATAAACCATTACAACTTAACCACCTACTTTACATATTATATGAACTTCGTCTAAGGTTCTAATAAGAAAAATTCATTTGATTCTCCTTCTGATCTCTTACGATCGTATTATACGATTAAACGGTACAATTCAATTTAGTTAAATTTAGTTTAGAATGCATTTATCGTGAAATTTTATGATTAGCAAAACAACTATGAGTGTTTTTTCCTTTTATAGCCGCACCTGCATATGCCATCACTAAAGGAAATGACCTCTTAGGGTACGACTTCTCATTGTTTTATTTTATTATGCGCTTGATACAATTGGATCATTGCATAACTCATGGTTTCAAGGCCTATTTTACAGCCTTACTGACAATAACATTTGTGTGGCTTGGAGTCAGCATCCAAACTTACGAATGCCTCTAAATGTAACTGAAACTTTTCTATGGTAGATGTATACGATCAATCTTTGATAGTATACACAAAGATAGAATTCTGAAATGCAAAAATACGTCCGCAGTGCAGAAACAAGAATGCGAAGAGGATACCGATTGACTGTCATTGGTACTATTTTAAGCGTAGACGGTAATAGCCTCAATGAAGGTATTTGATCTAAGGATAGAAAATCTACGACATTTATTTGGTCTATTAATAGAGAGGCTAACAAAGAGGCTTCGTGTAAACGGAAGGATTCCTATCTGCAAATATTCACAAAAGTCTGGATGGTTATTATAATCACATTGGAACAGTGTTAGGCAAGTCCCAATTGTGGTAAATACGGTTTTGTACAAAAAAATTATGGATGTGGTATAGGGGCGGGTCGTGCAGGAGGATGAGGGATTGGCGATGGAGGAATTGATGGTGCAGTGAGAAACGGAATGGGTGATGGTCTGGAAGTCAGTGTTGCTTTCAGGTCTATGGCGTGTCCATTTCTATATACAGTTAAAGTAATATTGTCACCAACAGACTTATGTTGGTCGATGTAGGAGATCAAATCGTCAATTCTTACGATACTACGGCCATCAATACCTATTATCACATCACCTGCGTGTTTCTTTGAGTATTGGTCTATAGTGCTTCCATGTACTCCTGCCTTATCGGCAGGTCCATTCTTCGTAATTGTATCTATATATATGCCCTTAAGATTCGTCGCTGCCGCTCCGCCTGTGAGATTTTGTGATAAATCTGATGTCAAGGTAGCGCCATTCAGCCCTAGATAGGGATGTAAATAATACCCTTTTTCAATTAATGTTGGGGCTATTCTGTTTATTGTGTTAGATGGAATTGCAAATCCAATCCCAGAGAACGTTCCGGTTGCAGAAAATATGGCAGTGTTCATTCCAATAACCTGTCCTTGTGTATTAAGTAGAGGTCCACCAGAGTTGCCAGGATTTATTGGTGCGTCAGTTTGGATTGCATTTGGTATAGAAAACCCAATTCCTGATGCAGCTGGAAGTAGTCGACCTACCCCACTTACAATGCCTGTTGTCATAGTATCACTAAGCCCAAATGGATTACCGATAGCAATTACCTGATCCCCAACTTCTAGTTTAGAAGAATTGCCAAGTACAAATGGTTTAAGAGTAGACAATAGCTGTTGTGTTTGAGTAGTATTCTGTGAAATTTGTAGAACTGCTATATCACTATAGATATCGGTTCCTATTACCTTTGCAGTATATCTATTTCCATCTACAAATGTTACATCTACTATCTTTGCATCACCTACTACATGACCGTTAGTGATTATGTGCCCTTGGTTATCGAATACAAAGCCAGAACCTAATGTAGTGGCATTTGGTGATTGAGGATCAGCTGCTGCTGGGATCTTGCTAGTTATTTGCACAACAGATGCCTCCGCTTGTTTGAAAATGATCTTGAGAGGTAAGGGGGTAGCGGAAGAGGAGGAGTTAGTATTTTGTTGGGTTGAGGCTGTAGAATTTATTGGATCTTGTTGTTGTTGTTGTGCCGCCATAGCGGTGAGTGGAATCGTAAATGTACTGACTGGAATTAATATTACTGTTATTGCAAATACTGTGACTATAGTATCTATTTTAGGTACAAATGGTTTTCTCATTGCGATCACCTATGTATATGGTCTTATAAGGGTTATTCATCAATTCAAAATTCACCTAGTGCACGCACATTCTCCAGGAGTCATAGAGAACTTGTCATTGGATATCGGGCAACAATCGCCGCTCCTATAGATAAGCAGCGTCCAGTTCCTAGTTATAACGGGACGCCGCATGGGGGGTTTGTTATATGTTCTGTGGCAGCAAGTTCTGAGAATGAAGTTGTTCCCAGTTACATTAATGTAACGCAGATATTTTATAAAAATAATCCGGTACATTCGACGAATGTACTAAGGTCACGGTGGCTGTTCTATTGCATACATGGAATAGAGCTGCAGCTATCATTATGTTGTACTTTGAATTCTTATTGGGGCTTTCATTGTCTTCTTCCCCTTTTTCTGTATTATTCCCTCAGCTATTGGCCGCGAACAGAAGAAAATCGAATTAATACGCTTAACCTTGTGAGTTAACATTGTTAACTCACTCCGTTAAGCAAGTTCTTAATATTCTATTGCTTAGCTGTTATCCATGAAAAAGGGAGCGATCTTAGTTTACCCTAGACTCGCGAGGGATATTGTGAATGTGGGAAAATCAAACATGGCTCTCTCTGCTTATTCTAATACACAGCTTGGAAGAGGTGTGTAAGGATGAGCACAATTTTTAGTGTAACTGGACCTGATGATACTAAAGCCCTGATTCTAGCGCACGTAGGTAAAAATCCAGGCATAAGATACAGAGAGCTCCTCAGATTAACTGACTTAACCAATGGAACGCTTGAATATCATCTAAAAATATTGGAGAGGACATATAAAATAACAATCTGCAGAAGAGACGGGAGAAGAGCCAGATATTATCCTATCGACATCCCAGCTGAAGAGTCTCACATAGTAGAATACATCAGAAATAAAGTTGCAAGACAAATAGTGCTTTTTATACTTGAGAATGATCTTTGTACCTTCAACGAAATCTTAAGAAATATCAAGAAAGCCCCGTCTACCTTGTCTTGGCATCTCAAGAGACTTTGTGAATCTGGAATAGTGTCAGTCAATCATGGACACGAGTTCCAATTGTATAAAGTTGTGAACGACAAGCTTTTGTCAGATGTGGTGTACAAATACAGGGAAAGCTTTAGAGACAAGGTTACCGATGGATATTATGAGCTGTTTAATCAGCTTTAATAGTCAAAATAGTATGGTAGATCTAGCCGTAGTGGTTATTTTGGTTCTGTAACTGTACTAGAGGCAACTATACGTCCTACGAAGCTCTAGTTTTTATAATATTAGTTGGAAATCATGCTGAACGAAAGCGCTAGAGATATCTTCAAGTTGGTGACTCGTGAGGAGACTATTAAAAATCATACACACTTAAATGATTTCCGTGACGTTTAGAATCGAGAATCTCCATGTAATACACTAATTTAATGGACGAAGTCTTATCCCTTAGAGATATCATCCTCTGAAGGAGTACAGCTGAATTTGCATCTCATGTCGGTCCATCTGTTCTAGTGTTTTCATATACATACTTACGAACTTTGTGAGCTATTTCGTTTGTAAATATGCTGATTATTCAACCGCTAATGAGTCCGGTAGATGGACGGTAGTAGTATGACTTTTTGGTATATTGCATAAATATTGAATACTTGTTACTGACTGATCAGTCAGGTGTATCAGGGTCGGTGTGCACTTTAAGTTTGAGCTGTGGTGATGATGGTGCACGTGGCCGCTGGTAGCGAATACAGAAGGTGTGAAACTAGTCGATGTCAGTAGCGTTAGTGCTGCTGCCATTACTACCACAATAAATATAGCGGCCGTTGTTGCTGTTTTTGTGTACATGTACTCCGACTAGTAGAGGCCATCCCTTAAAGGAAATTAGTTTGTCTTCATCATAACTGAGTTTTGTATCTATTCTATAATTCGTTCTTGATGAATAATTGCTTAGGGTTATCTGTAGGTAATTGGTTTTATCAAACTTAAATGAGCATGAGCATAATATGATCCCGGACTTCACACGATCAGAGCGATCTTGAGCAAATGATGTACCAGGAGATCTGAAGAGACTCCTATCCTGAAACATGTACTGGTAAGCTTTGCGACAGATTGCATGTGTTGGTTATCTCTTTCACAGAGCATCCTATGATAATCTGAAAATTGAAAATTTAGATTTTGTTATTTTGTTTGCTTTTATTCATTTCATGATTTATCGAAGTAATTGTTCTTCTTATTCCGGCTTAATTTCCTTTAATAATGCCGATCCATTCTGGCTCGGGTTCACCTTTTCCAAAGTGATAATTTACTATACTTTTATGAATATTACTTCGGTGAAATGGGGGCTCCTGTTTTCTTTTCTGCTGGAGGATGAGCGCTATGTACCAAGCCTTCGCTATC
>CAKOFP010000278.1 GCA_933226995.1 Candidatus Nitrosopolaris rasttigaisensis
AAGTATTTCGTAATGCCCTTGACAAATCGGATAGAAGGATATTCAACGAGATGTTTTCAATTTCACATTTATACAATTCAGCGCGTTAAAGAAAAGTATAGATGAATTTGTGTGGGGGCAAAAAACTGAACAAAATATTTTCCAGAAAGAAATAATCCAACGATGGTGACACGCCAAAAGTAGCTAGCAAGCCTACACCCCTCTGGGCTCAGACTCACCTGTGGTATAGAAAGGGTTAACTTTCGTCGGACGAACACTGAAATATTCCAATTTGCGTACGTATGTACCTCTTGTTACATATTTGCCAGGCGCTGATCAGCTAAATTCTAAGTTGGCATACCTCGATTTCTTTCCGCATTTTCCTTGTGATATTCTAAAGGAGTCGATAAATGTTCGTAAATACTAGGGTGATAGAATTTATGGCATCTTTACCCCTGCGCCGTGATAGTTTAGTATTTATATTAAAATGATAATGAAATTATTGTTAAATAGATTGGCATATTTTGTGTACTTTTTATTAGTCAATTTAATAACGGTGAACTGCGAAACATAAAACTGGATAGGACGAGACAAAAAGGCTAGGCTTATGTTTAACAAATTCAAACGCTGGAAACCAAAAGGAAAAATGTATAGTCTAAGATGTTTCCAATGTGGATCTGGTTTTCTTTCTAGCTTCAACCTTGAGGCGCCAATTTGCGGCAAATGCATCCAGAAGGCTAAATCTTTGGATTCAACTGTGGACTATGAAAAGGAATGTAGCAAATGTGGTAATAGAGGAGTCATTTATGGAAAAGCCATGTGTCATTCTTGTTATTTTGGGTTTGAAAGGCAGGGTAGCAAAGATAGATTATTATAAATGGATTTTGTAACTTGGTCTTCAAAGGTTAACCCTATTTCTGAGGAATCAGAGAATACCAACGAAGGTTTCCACGAAATCAAGATATTGGGGTATTTCGATTTCAAAATTAGTTATAATAATGGCTGAAGACACATCATCAACCGCTTCCCGTACTATTCCGTTTCCCACTTTGATTATTGTGTATCTGCCAGCCGAGGCCATTCAGTAATTAAAGACAAGAAATGACGTAATGCAGAATATTTAATACATAATCATGACCTGACAGTATTGGTATGACTGGTAATATTAAAATCACATTCAACGATGAACCTGTCGGCTACGTCTTAATCGAGTATGTCGAAAATGTGCCGATAGATATGTGTGGTGAATGTGTTGAAGATCTTCTCCCATGACGATTTCCGTAAAGAACAGACTTGGGTAAATACCAGTTACATTTTACATGAATACGTAGAAAAAGGATATGAAGAATTACATACTGGAAATGAAATGGCGTTTAAGACTAAGGATGGTTTTCTAACCTACGAGGCTAAGGATACTTCGGGCTTGGTGAAGAGAAGTTCGCCGGCAGTCTTTAACACGTTACAGACTATTCTTCGTCGACTATCTTAAAATCATTCTTTATCATCTCATAAGGTAAATACATTTTACCATGATGCTTGTCTATAATATGTTGTGATAATTTCATTATCTGATCTCCAGATGTAAATTCCGTATTACAACGTCTGCAGATAAACCTGGTCATTGTTTTATTATTATATCCTGACTTCCTATTTCTCAATTTCCTTTAGCTAGGTGCAGGGTTAAACTGCTTCAAGACGCTCATGCGGAATCAAGAGCTCCACATAGAAATTGAGCGAGGATTTTGTCAGGATTGCTGATATAACTCAAATTTCTAACATAATTCTACCATCTCTTTCCTTGGCAAATAATGCCTGCAAGGCTTCTTTAGCTTCATCGAGCTTGAACTTTTTCCACACTCTGATCTTTAATTCTTTATACATTTCTATGAGTTCCTTGATTTGTTTTCTGGTACCACTATGAGAACCTATTAATTTGATTTGTTTTGAATACAAAGATTGAACATTTAATTCAACATCTGCACCTGTTAGACCACCAAATGCTACCCATCTTCCGTTAGCACCAACAGAGTCAAAACTGCTATCCCATGTATTAAGACCTAGAGAAATTAAAACTACATCTGCCATTCTGCCTTGCGTAAATTCATTGACTTTTTCTGCTACTTTATCATAATCACTTATAACATAATCGGCTCCAAATTCTTTTACCCACTCATCCTTAGAAACTGCGATAACTTTTGCTCCCATTTTCTTTCCAAATTGAACAGCCATCATACCTGTATTTCCTGACGCACCAAATACAAGCAAGGATTCATTTACATTAAGTGCTGCCTCTTTTAGTGCATGGTATGGTGTTAAAGTACTTACTGGCAAGCTTGCTGTTAAATCCCAATTCATTTCGTCAGGTATTTTAAAAGCATTTCTTTCTGGAATTGAAATATATTCTGCAAAGCCGCCATTAGTGACCACGCCAATTTCTTTTCCTCCATTTCTGCACAGCATTTCACATTGATTTAGACACATATCACATGTTCCATCAAAGACTCGATTGTAAACGATAACTCTATCACCATCCTTCAAACTAATTACATGTTTTCCGATCTTGTCTATTTCTCCAGCCGTTTCGGCTCCTGGTATATGGGGTATTGGTTTGACCTCCCGTGTACCACTAATCGTAATATGATCTATTGGATTTACACCTGTCATCTTAACTCTTATCAACACATCGTGATCTGTTATTTTCGGTTGTTCTACATCATGCTTTATCTTTAAATTCTCTAAACCCGGTTTTTCAAAAATGGCTGCCTTCATTTATCTACTATTAAGTTCATTTTGTTTAACCCATTCTATAGTAGTAGTTTCCGAATACGTTTAAATCAATTCATTAATTCCTACTCTGCATAGATCTGTTAAAAAGTGAGAACGGAAACATTACCATTTATTTTTCTTGTCGCAATAGAGTACGTCAAAAGGTGTAACTTTTCTGGCCATATTAACATATTGGTATTCGATAAATAGCTTGTCTACGTGAAGCAGTGAAAATAGTTTCTTCAATCTGGATTTACGATATATTTAATTCCCTTAGTTGCGTAGATATTTAATTCCCTTAGTTGCGTAGATATTTAATTCCCTTAGTTGCGTAGATTTTTTGAAATGAAAGCAATTCGTATTCATTCTTATGGAAACTCTGACTAATCAAAAATCAAAGAATACCCAACCTAAAATCAAAGGTGATGACGAAGTTCTTGTTTTCAATTTTCTAATCGAAATGCTGGATTCGCATAAATCGGTTCATTTCTAATTGCCAATATCATAGTTTATACTTGTATTAGGATGGTCATCCTCTGTGTCTGGTGTACTCTTTCCTACAAGTGAGACAAATACATCATCTAGCGTTATAGGTGAAACTGTAAATGATAGATTCTTTTTGATCGCAAAGTCCGATATTTCTTTGATGGTAGATTCAAAAGTAAATACCCGTAAAGTGCCAGTCCCAGTGTCTACAACGGAACCATAAGATTTAAGCAGTTCAATATCCATGCTATCCTTTGCAATATCGATTCTGATGTTTTGTGGTATAATCTTTCGTAAGTCCCGCATCGTACCATCTGCTATTACTCGACCTTTGTCTATGATGACTATACTGTCTGAAAGCATCTCAGCTTCATCCATATAATGTGTTGTTAATAATATCGACTTGCCCTCATTTTTCCAATCCTTTATTGCTGACCAGACTTGACGTCGTGAAACTGGGTCTAATCCGATTGTGGGCTCATCAAGAAAAAGTAATTGCGCATCTGTAGCCATAGCCATAGCCACGAGAATTTTTTGCTTCATCCCTCCCGATAAGTTCATCGCAGGTGTATCTTTTGCTTCGTAAAGTTCCAACTTGTGCAAAATTTTTTCCGTCTTCTTTTTAGCATCATATTTGCTTTCGCCTCTGATTTGTAGCCAATTATAAACATGATCCCATGGTGTAAGTGCTCTTAATGGCCGGCTTTCTTGCGGTACCACAGAAATCAGATTCCTTACCTTTCCTGCTTCCTTTAGTATGTCGTAACCGAGCACATGAACGATTCCTCTAGTAGGGGCCAACTGGGTAGCACAGATTCTTACAAAAGTGGTCTTCCCTGCACCATTCCTGCCAAGAAGCGTAAATATTTGGCCAGGTTCGACATCTACCGAGACGTTGTTCAAAGCAGCATAGTTTGAACCCTTATACAATTTATACACCTGTACTGCCTCGACTGCCAGCATATTGAGTATGTATCTACATTAACAAATATATATTAACTAGGACACCAGCGAGATTCTGGGCTATTCAACGGACAATTGGTAAATTATAACGAAACAAACAAATTGAAATAAGTCGATCGAAGCTTTATTATCTTTATAAGCCTTTACTAAAGTGTTTTTAAATATAAATTAATACGATATCAAAATGGATGTCTTCGAGTCTTGGAGTATCTAGGATACTATAGTGTCGTATCCTGCTACGGTCAATTCTGTAGATCTGTTGTTATAAAAAAAATATTCTGTAGTTCTGTTGTCATTATAGGCATCTCAAGAAACTTTCAGTACAGCAATAATGGTTGTCAAGTGCTTTTAACTATGCTGGAACACGGATGTGGGCTGCTTTCTTTTGTATAGGAGATAGGTTATGCCTACTAGTATTATAGAAAGTATTATACTACTCAAGGTAAACGTATAATTCCCTCCACTGGGAATTATTAAACACGGGTAATCACGATAGACGCAGCCTAACGTAAAAAAAATCCCATTCCATCCAGAATGGGTAACTATTGCAAACCAGCCTTTTCCACTAATCCAAGTTCTAAAACTAAAGAAAAATGAAGGTATTACAAACAACCAGTTTGCATACGCAAGATTGTGAATATCAAGGGCATGTGTGTTTATAATATGTAGCATTGCCCAAATAATCCCACCCGCTAGAACCACATAATGATTTCCAAAAGCATAATAGGGAATGCCAAAAAACAATGATTCTTCCGTTGGTCCAGCAGACAAGACCAGAGCAAGGTAATGAGGAAGTGAAGGCTCTGCATAATTTGAAATCACCTTTTGTACTATAGATATTCCTACCAACATAAGCAGCAAGCCTATCCCATGGTAGAACATGAGCATTATCGTCAAATGGCCAATCGATGTTCGCCGGTATCTGGATAACCAAGATCTCGGATTTATATCAGCCTTGATATCACAGAATTTTCTCCCCTTTGGTGGCAGTGCCAATTGATCTTAACTTTTTCTATGCAATGGGATATAAAAGGACAACATCCTTTTCTCCAAAGCTCTCGTCAGGCTAGAGTGTCGATATTAATGTCATCCTGTTGAGAGTAGTGAAATTCTACTGAAGTTATAGAAATCTATAACCCTCCTAAACCTCCCCTGCTGGGAGGCAGACGGACTTGGAATTGTCCAAATCCTAAAGGAATTTACAGATAATGCCCCATCTCAAACAACTGAGCTGAGTAGACCTAAGCTAAAAGGATAGTATCACTAGATACAACGACTAACGACGATGTTAAGAACAATGCAATTGCTAAGACTGCAGCACTACTATCATTTAGTTTCATACTATATACATTTCGTCATTTAGGGAGATGGACCTCTTATCAAAGTGGCAGCATTAGTCGTATTTCCATTGCCAGATGATGTCGTATTTCCATTGCCAGATGATGTCGTATTTCCATTGCCAGATGATGGAACATTCTTTATGTAAAATACGTGATTTGCGGGATCAAATCCGAATTGATTTAATAACAACACCTTAAATCCATTATCGTGTAGGTATTTCATTTCTTGGGCAAATAAATCCACAGTTGTGCTAGAAGCGTGGCTGACTGGGGAATAATCTTTGATACTAGTTGTAAGGTTATGATACACAATTATAGGAATTGCATTTATCTTTCCGTTTGAATTAGAAGGAATTTGACTATTAACAATCTGAAGGAAGACTTGAAACATTTCTGGAGGACTAAAATTGTGTTTGTTACTGATATGGTAAAAGCTAGCACTTCTAATATCATATCTATTTGCATGAGTGAGCTTACCATTGGCTAAATATGTACT
>CAKOFP010000279.1 GCA_933226995.1 Candidatus Nitrosopolaris rasttigaisensis
ATATTATATAATATAATTTCAAAATGGCAAAGATCCCGCTAAAGTAACTAACGAGAGAAGGGAGAAAGCCTGGTTTCTTATGTTAAAAGGCCATAACGCTCCGGCTATTGGTAAAACATTACAGTCGCCGACGATTACAATCTACAACGATATCAAGTTTTTAACAAAAAAGAGTAAGCAGTAGGTCTATGACATGGCCAAAGGCACTCATGTTTTGATGTATCAAAGAGCCATTGAAGGAATAGCACTTGCTTTATCTGAAGCATGGAATAAGTTTAATGATCCAAAAGTACCAGAGAAACAAAAGTTAGGTTATCTTAGACTTACAAAAGAGTGCAATGAATCAATGTTTAATTTTACGGCTAACGGTGTTTCTGTGCTTGCACTAAAGAACATTATAGAGCGTGCTAACAGGTTGGGAATTGACCATACACCTATCTCAGAGGAGGAGCAGCAACAAATCAGCAGCACTAATAATGCTCGTTTTATTTGGAAATCTGAAACAAAAGGTGATCTAGATGCGTCGCAGCAGCAATAATAATAATGATAATCACATCCTAACGCCAGGTCTAAACGTAGACCGTGACTTATGGCACGATGCTAAGGTATTCGCAGCACAGAAAGATACAACATTAACTAATGTCGTCGAACATCTGTTAAGGCAGCATCTAGATACATGCAAACATGACAAAATAAATTAAATTAAATCAAGAATACCCTTTTTTATACACATATTATTATAGTCAAATTAAGAGTTTTAGACACTTACTTAAAGTAAGTTACTACTCTGTTAAGGGAATGGTTTTTGACCTTCCTTAATCTAAGTAATAATAGAGGAGTTCCTCAACAACATTATATCGATGCGATAAGTGCGGTAAAGAATTTGTTTTACTTGAAGCCTTGCAGCATCATAAGGCCATCGGTTGTAAGAAATAATGACGCCATCAGAAACAAGAAGGATAATATCAATCACACCTAACAAGGCAGAACCTAAGCCAAGAGAGCCGTTTCATTTCTTATTCTCGCTTTCATTTTCATTTTGGACAAATATCCGTATGACCATGCAAACAACAATAGCAAGGACAATCGTAAGATACAGGACGTGAGCCTGTTTTGTGTTCTTCACAGTCGCAGTCATGGCATTTCATGGACTCAATACCAATCCTCGTTTAATACATTCGTTAGCAACTTGTTTATACAAAACCGCTAATTCTACATCTTCTAATTTCTCGATATATTCTTTATTCATTAAACGCATTTGTTGCTTAACCTCGTTATCAAGCATGGTAATAATTCAAAATGTTCACTCTCAGCGCATCTATTAAGTCTAGTGTTTTGCCTTGCTGATACTTTTGCAATCTGCTGTTTGTTTCTTGTGCTATTCTCATTTCTACCAAGAGAGAATTAAATCTTTTATTAATTGCTACGTCATGCGCTGCAACCAATGACTGAAGTTTTGTTAACATATCTGTTTGAAGTGTTGCGAAATTTACGGGTACAATCTTTTGATTTGTATTAAGCGCCTCCTCAACATGCAGAGATGCTTAAAACTGTAAAACAACTTTTTGAGGAATAGCGGCCACGAGTATGATTTCGGGAAATAGTTCTATCCCATCCATGCATATATGGAAGTTGAACGAATTAAATAGACAGACAGATGCACTTGAAGACTGGAAACTGAATTAACTAAAATGGTAAAATTAGACCTAGACCTCAAAGCATATGAAACTATGAAATGTGATAAGTTAATAGAGCCATATAGCATATTATATAGATATGTCTCGCCAAGTTGAGTTATCCGATGAAGAAATTAAGATAATAATTACAATTTTAAGATTTTCAAAAGATTCATGTCCAATAGAGAGCCTTCCGGAGAAGATAGATGCTGATCAGGTAGAGAGTATGATATCAAAGTTTGAAAAAACAGTTACTATCTAATCATTTCCCAACATATGTTTCATTCCAAGCACGTACGTACGTGTAAAAAAATCCTCGCGCGCGAGTAATTATTACTTCCATAGATTACCTTTTGGCTACACTACATTGAATCTGCTTTTAGTGCAAGAGGAAAAACAATTTCTTCTTCTTCTGAGAAATGTTTTATCGAATCCTCAACAAATTTTCTAATCTTTTTGGCTGATTCTTCTTGTGGAAAGTTTTGGAGTTGAGAAATGGTTTTGTCGAGGAATTCTATAATCTGTCTATGTTCTTGCATCACTTTAATAGAAGGTTCGGATTGGTCTTTTGACTTTTGCATAATAACACGCATGATTCTTGCCTCTTCTTCTACTGCATGTCGAAGAATTGATTTACCTAAACCCCTTAACATCTCTATTGCTTGTTTTAAGTTGGTTCTACTCTTCTCCTCTATCTGAACCAAATTTGATTCGAAATCACGATGCTCAGAGTTTATCTCTGTTGGTGGTTTTTCTCAATACCTTTTGTGAATGCGGTTTTATGTAATGCTGTAATGCGATATTTTAAATTAGGACTAGCAACGGAAGATTCTATATACATAAGTTGAATGCTAAAGCTTCCTATGATGAAGTATTAAGACTAATGAAAGAACACCATCACTGGTTTAGTGAATCAATCCCACTTATCGCAAGCGAAAACATACCAAGCGCAGCCGTAAGAGAGGCACTAATGTCAGACTTTGGTAATAGATATGCGGAAGGATGGCCGGGCGAGAGGGTTTATGCTGGTTGTACATATATCGATCAGGTGGAGTTAATCTGCAACGAGCTGGCAAGGAAGGTTTTCAGATCAGAGTTTGCCGATTGTAGAGCGACATCAGGTGTGGTAGCTAATCTTGCTATTTATGCTGCATTTTCACGTCCAGGAGACTATATGATAGCGGCTTCTATTCCAAATGGAGGACATATTTCGCACGGGAAAAAGGAGAATTTTGGCACTGCAGGTCTTGTTCACGGCTTAAATATTGAATATTATCCATTTTCGAAGGAAGAAATGACAATAGATGTAGATGGGACGAAAAAGAAGATCCAGGAAATGGAACATGATGGCAAATCGCCAAAGCTTGGAATGTTTGGAGGCAGTCTCTTTCTTTTTCCTCATCCCGTAAAAGAATTATCGGATTTTATGCATGAGCATGGTATTTATATCAATTATGATGGGGCACATGTTGCTGGCCTAATTGCTGGGGGCGAATTTCAGGACCCGCTGAAAGAGGGAGCAGATTCTATGACTATGAGTTCACATAAAACCCTTTGGGGGCCACAGGGCGGAATCATCGTATCATTAGAAAAACACGCAGAAACAATTAAGAAAGCAGTTTTTCCCGGTAATACAAGTTCCCATCATCTACATCATGTTGCTGGTAAGGCTATTGCATTAGCAGAATCACTACAGTTTGGAAAAGATTATGCAAAACAAGTAATCAAAAATGCTCGGGCCCTTGCAGAAGGGCTAGTTGGATTTGGCTTTGGTGTCCTAGGCGAAAAAAAAGGTTATACTGCATCGCATCAGATTGCGGTGGATGTTTCCAAGTTTGGTGATGGTGGTACAATTGAAAAGGATCTAGAAAAGGCCAATATTATTTTGAACAGACAATTATTACCTGGAGACATTAAGGCAGGTAGACATTATATGCACCCAAGTGGAGTGAGAATTGGTGTCCCTGAAACGACTAGGCTAGGGATGAAAGAGAGTGAGATGAAGGAGGTTGCTGGTTTCATAAAACGGGTAGTTGTTGATAAGCAGGATCCTCACATAGTAGCAAAAGATGTTGCTGACTTTAGAAAGCAATTCCAGCAACTTCATTATGCTTTTGATAACACGATCGGTGCGTACGAATACATAAGCCTAGTGACCAAACGAACTTAGTATATCACTTGGAGTTCACAGCTTTCCGTCTGTGAACTCATGGTTTCCACCAATTTATTCGTAAATTGTGGTGGGCTTTCCATATTGACGCTTAGGATACGCTGCAACCTCATCTCCCCACATAATATATTATCTGAAGAATATCTTTATCCTTTGTTTATCTTCAGGGCGTCCAACAGCCTTACAAAATGAATCGGTGTATATAACTTGGGTCCGAAATAGCGGTTCAATAAACAATTGATAGATGGGTTTACTGATGGTCCTTTCCTCTGATATTGGTATAAAACCCTCAATCCCGACGGCTGTGTATGCTACTAGATGTGTTGCCAATAGCTCAAGTACAAAAGAAACCATGAATCCCCTAAGTTGTTGGCTGCGATATGTTTGAGAA
>CAKOFP010000280.1 GCA_933226995.1 Candidatus Nitrosopolaris rasttigaisensis
ATTGGGTCTTGGTGGACCAATTTCTAATATGAGTAGTTATGGCTTTAAACGTCTATTATTTGTGTGCAATAAAATTTCCCTAATATCAGATGCATCAATGGCTTCCTCATCCTCACGAAATATTTTTGGCATCTTTACTCTTTGCTTGAACTTTGCAGGAACAATATCAATATCCATCCAGGTAAAATATGACTTTATTCCAGCAAGGTAGGCTTTGATTGTTTTAGGTGAGATTGTCGTAGTCTCATCATTCCCATTTTTCTGCTCCAATATATAAGTTAGAAACTCATCTAATAATTCATAGACATCCATACTCTTAGCTTTAAGTGGCTTGATGATACTTGCCAAGGTGTACTGTTTACTATCAAGAAATTTCTGAAAGTGAGTTAATGCAACAGCATAGCTGGTCTTACTACTTGCGCTATTTCTTCCAATAGCTGCTAAAAACTTCTTGGCTCCATCCTGATGCATCGTGGTGTACATACTCACGGCTTTTCTCATAGTCTTGGGTACAGTAATGAGGAATATAAATCGTTAAGTATACTTTTTTCTTATAATTAATATGCATTAATTAGAAAGACTAAGACGACTTTTCGGTTATTTGTCATTGATGAGATTCGTCAGGATTAACAAGATTATCGTGCACTTCTGGTCTTTCCCCATTTATTATCGATCTGGCCGTTTGAAAGATATTAATCCACATTTGCCATGTTAATGTACCGGTGTTAGTATTTCTTCTACTTGGATGATATGAAACTATCAAAGTCTTACCATCAAAGACAGGATATATCTTATTATGACCAAACATCAGTCCTTTAACGTTGCAAACACTGCGATATGCATCAAAAGCAATCTTTCCAAGAGTCAAGATAACCTTGGTTGTCCTCTCGAGTATTTTTATTTCTGCTAGGAGGTATTGAGAACAGTTTGATATTTCAGATGGATCTGGTTTATTTAATGGCGGGACACATCGTACTGCTGCAGTCAGATAGGCATCCTTTAAAATTAATCCATCATCTCTTGATACACTTGTAGGTTTATTTGCAAATCCTGTTTCAAATAAGGCTCTTACAAGCCAATCACCAGAGCTATCCCCTGTAAATACTCTCCCCGTCCTATTCCCGCCGTGAGCAGCTGGAGCCAATCCAATAACCAATAATTTAGCATTAGGATCCCCAAAAGTTGGGACAGGTCTTGCCCAATAAACTTGATTCATAAACTTCTTCGTTTTAGTTTTTTTCAAATCTCGAATGTATTTTGATAAACGTGGACATAATTTACAATGTATAACTGTTTCATTTAATTTGTGCAATAACAAATCTTCTTCTTCAACTAACTTACCCTTTGACAATGCTAGATATAGTATATTTGAAGGCTGTATATTAATTTCGATGGTTAACAAATACGTGCCTTGAGATAAGCCGAGTATCCCAGCATGGGGAATAGATATTTACCTGTATGATCCACAATTAATAAAGATATTACCTTGACAAATAATCCTGTTGCAGTCTTTGATTCAGGAGTCGGTTCATTATCAATAATTAAAGAATTAAGAAAAGAGATCCCGCATGAGGACTTGCTTTACTTTGCAGATAGACTTCATTTTCCGTACGGAAATAAATCTCATCAGCAGTTGTACGAGATTATTCTAGCATCAATAAAATTCTTAGAGAGCTACAAACCCAAGGTAATTGTACTAGCATCTATGACCCCCTCTGTCCAAATATTACAGAAAATCAGAACACGAGTCAATACCCCAATTATCGGTGTAATGCCCCCTTTAAGAGGAACAGCAAGGTTATCAAAGAAAAAACACATAGGCATTATGGCAACTGAAGGAACCGTTTCCAGTCAGGAACTAGCTGCGCTGATTCGAAAAGAGATAGCTCAAGATGTACACGTAACCAAATTCAATGCTTCACCAATAATAGAGCTAATAGAAAATGGCATTTACATCATTAATGAAAGAAAAACATTTGATACTATATCACACTTGCTAATGGGAAAGCTAGAAAAAGAAGATATTGATGTAATAATTCTATGTAGCACTCATCTTTCATTGGTACGCAATTATCTTGGTTCTCTATTTCCGCTCGTAAAATTTATAGATCCCTCCAATATTGTAGCCAAAGACGTGAAAAAATTCCTTCGCAATAATAGGATGCTTAGGAGGAGCGGAATAGGTCGGTTGCAAGTAATCGCTTCAGGAGGAAAAGATCAATTTGAACAAACTATCCGTTTGATGGGTATCAGAGAACCTATTAAAAGAGTGAATCCGTAAATTGCGACCAGCCTATTTGTAATCTACCTGATGTTCGATATGAAATGAGAGGTTGTGTAGATAAATTATGGCAGGTGTTCATTCTTTACATCAAAATATACGCAATTTTGTGATGATCTCGCAGGATATTACATTCATCATAAACCAGATATTGATGACGAGCAGTATCAATCTGATAACGGTGAAGATTATATCAGATTCATCACACATTCAATGAATTAACCAGTCGATCGTTCTGGCCCAGACCTCTACCGCCTGATCTCAAAACCATACCCTGCTGCTATATTCCCGGACTTGCACATTTCCTGGAAAACAATAGCAATGACAGCTCAAGAGTAGTTCACTAACTTATATTATCCGGTGTAGCGATTGTGTCGCTACAAGTTGTTGAGGATATGTTGCTTGCAAATGAAGACTGTGTACAACTCGTAGACAAAACTGTAGACAATAGTGGCTTCCATGTGAGTGGCAATACTAAAATTTCGAATAAATTTTATTATTAAAGGGCTAAAAATCAGATAATCAAAGTGAAAACAAGAAGCTGTCCTATATGTGAAAATTGTGGCTCAAAAAAATTCAGCGTATTGAGCCGATCTGAGAATAAGATAGTGTTGCGATGTTTGGCATGTCATCGCCTGTCATCAGTTTAAGACTTTTTCTCCCATTAACGGATAGTTCTTACAGTTTAGGTTTAAAGTCAATAAAGATAGTAGTCATTCTTGGATTTCTGGGTATCGGTCATATGTATCCAAAAAGAAGATCGGGAGGGTTACGAATATTACTTGCCGGATTATTTTTATATTTGATTCTGCTTAGTTACGGGTTGTTATATAATATTGAATCGCCCTTTAATTCTAGTTATCCAATCACGGTCTTTTTTTTGTTTTTAAATTTTAGATAAACACACAAAAATGTAACCCCTTTAAGATGATGTCGGATTCAGATCTTTTGCTTCTAAAAGTACTACAAGTCTACCTATAAAAGTTGCTCTAATGTTTATGAGTTGCAAACCAATTTTATCTAATTCATTACTAAAGGATATGTTCATCAAATTTGTTTTAGTTTGAACCGTCCTGTTTCTGCCTCTTGTTCTAAACATTTTCTACAATAGCAATCAGTTCTATTTTTTTGCGCCATCTAGCTAAATGTTGATCTGATTTGTCCTCACTCATTATACTGCAATCTCCAATGCCTACCATCATCTCTCCTTTTCCGAGTAACAAAGAGGCGGAAATCCTTCTGCGTCAATAATCTATAACTGTCGCATTGGTCAGTAAGTTAGATAGTATCTCGGGTCTGCCTATGACTGCTCCCTCAATTATATCGCTATTATTGTATCCAGCTATTCTTAGACATACTTCACAAATAATCACTTTTCCACCATCAGCAATAAAATTTGTTACATTTCTAGTTAGCAAATCAAGTCCCAAATAATGATGAGGATGTTTAACTCCTATTTGTACTCCTTCCACACTGAGCAATAATGTTACATTATGTCCTAATTTTAACTGGGTAGTAGCATCGGAGATGGCTACAGTTGCTCTCCAGGGCTCATCGCTGCTAAGATGATAAACTAATGGATTACCAATTACTTTTGCGTACGCATATGAAGCTGACAAAAATGGGGTTGTTAAGCATAAAGATAATATCACCAAAAGCTTTAGGAGGGTATTCATCAACCTAGAACATTTGTTGAATTTTTTAAAGCAGCTAGTAAAACAGAGTTTGGTATATAGTGAAATAATAAGTCAAATAACTGTCCTTCAGCCAATATTGAAATTACTCCAGAATTCTTCATCCACCGACTTGTGTTTTGTTCTAGAGAGAAATGAACCCTCGTTTTGACAGATTAGATTATTTTTCTAAAGTACATATCTGGTGGCAATTCTTGTACAGTTCGATCCTGCCGATAACACCGGGTAGCAGCTGAAACCAGGTGAAAAAACCATGGTAGCGAGCCGAAACATAATGGGAACAGTTGGAAGCAGGGAAAAAGAGAAAAGATCTATTAACAGCGCATACGTAGTATATTATAGGAAACATATTATGGCATGGTTGTACGATAAAAAATAGTTTCAACTGTTCCGTACTCGTCCAGTTGTCTATCAGCTTAGATCTTCCGCTTTACCGTCAAATATTGCATCTATTCTGCCTTGATGTCTTATAGCCTGGTTCCTAATCGTTATTTCTAACTATGCGGATTATTGATTGTTAATCCACAATTTTCGCATAGGTATTTCATTTTATCCCAGTCATAGAACTTAAGCATGGTGTCAGAACAATCGGGACAATCTACCGATTCTAGTAGCTGATTATCTGTAGTTATGGTAGCTGCTTGGATTAGCGGTTTTTCTAATGCTATTACGTCTTGTGTTAATGTAGCTCGTCTCAATCTCTTTGTCCTTTATACCAAGCACAAGCTATATAATACATATTACCTGACTTAAGTTACTATGAATACTTTAGTGAGTAAACCGAAAATAATGAGTTCACTTCAAACACTTAGAGTTCATGTAGCTCCAGTTGGTTTTGAAGTAGATAGGATAGTCTTACCCGCCATCGAGATGAAAGCGGACAGAGTCTGGCTTATCATACACGATAATCCTAGTGTTGACGAGGGACATCAATTTGTCAAATCAATACGAGATAAGTTAAAGCAGGCAAGAATAGAATGTCTACAAACCGAAGCTGATAGAGTTGAACTTTTTGATATACTACGAGCGTTGAGAATAATAATTTTGAAAGAGAAAGGCAACTCGATTCTCGTAAATGTGTCGGTGGGAAGTAAGATTCAGGCTATTGCTTCCATGATGGCATGTATGATGTTCAAAGACATTGCCATGATTAAACCCTATTATGTAATTCCTGAAAGGTATACCAGCTCACTAGCAAAAGAGGAGAAACAAGAAACTGAAGGTCTTAAACAGATCATTGGTCTGCCAGAATACAAGATTGAAATCCCTAGTGATAAATTGATAAGGTGTCTAGACTTGATAAATCGAAAAAGTGATGGGAAGAGGGGTGTACCTAAACGGGAGTTAAAGGACTCGGCTATAGAATCTGGCCTCATCCAGGAGGATGAAAAAAGAATAACCGATAGAAAGAGAACAAAAGAGCATTACAGTGAACAAGCAGCCTACATGTCATTAAATAAGAATCTAATAGAGCCATTGCAAAAATATTGGAGATTTATTACTGAAACTAAGGTTGGAACACATCATTTTATCTCTTTAACTGATGAGGGAAAAAATGCTTTGCATTTCCTTAGCGCAGGTATTTGAAAATCCATGAAAATTCTACTCATATTGCATCTATAATCGAGTTTATATCTGAACAGTGGTAATAAACATTGCATTTTTAAGATCATGTCAAGGTGATAATTAAGAGCGAAACCAAAAAAATTCTATCTAGAATTATTTCTTATCATGTTGTGACCACTTTGGATATGTAGGATGATTCATCTTCTAGTCGTGAGAGGACATGTTAACTCAAGCATTTTCCAAAGTAGACTTTCGAAATTATTCTATTATTCTACCTCCCATCGTGATGACTGGATGATTCAATTATTGAGTTCCTATTTCAATAATATTAGCAATATTGATAATTCATAAATGGGAACCCTTGTATGAAAAACTGATAACATTGGATCAGAAAAACATATACACAACTGATGAAAGACAACCGAAAGGGGAACAACCTGATTTTTATGTAAACAAATTCATTGGTAGTTATGAAATTAGACGAATTTTGAACGAATCAGATTCCATGGAGCAGGAGATGTATTATGTTACGTTCAAAAACGGAGGAATGACAAAAATACACACACATGAATCTGAACAAATACTAATTGCTACAATCACTTCACCGGATTCTGACGCTTCATATTTAGGAGAAGGTTTTGTTACTCTCATACAGAAAGTTGTCGGTACAAAAGGAGATGATCCAAAATATGCTATCGGTAAGACAATTTTTCTTAATAAGATTGGTGATACAGTATGTATTCCGCCAAACGTATTACATTGTCATGGATCAAGAAGCAAAGAACAGGATTTTTCACATATTGCGATTAGGAGATCAACTTTAGATAATGGACAACAGGCCAAATCGCTATGGGAATACGATATCAAGGCAATGAAGAAGATTACGGGCATTCTCGATGATGATAGCAAAATATCCTCAATTCTCAATGAATTACATAATGAAATCAAATCTATTATTTCCGAGGCCTGAAATGCAAGCGATGAGAACTCCTGTTACATAAACTCAACCCGTGACCAATTATGAAATTGTGATTGCAATTTGTGCTGCAGTAGGGTTGGGCATAGCCACTTTTCTTATATCGGAAACCAGGTTCAATAATTGAACCGTCAGTTTGACATTTTCCACCTAAACTGAATAATTGAACTGCCATCCCATTTTCTTATAACATTGATAAGGTGCAAACTGACCAACCGAAGTTAGGCTTAAATTGGATTGTGTATTGTATTTTGTGTAATCAATCAGTTACTACCCGGGAGAGTCTTAGAATGCACCTTAACAAGAAATAATCTCAGAAATACTTGATCGTATCTGGTCTCACTATTTGTTTTGGAAGAAACAGCTCGTTTATTATTGATAGATGACGCTATGGTTCATTACTTTTCGTTACAAATTCTATTTCTATACCCCTTTTGTTGTCAATGCTCATTCTATAACTCTCATAGTCGGCGACAGGAATAATCTCTAAATCCCCTTTTCCACACGCAGGACAGAGCTGAAAATTAACACTAGCAGCGTCTTTCAGTAATGATGCAGCCCATAAACAATTGTTGCAGATGACTAGGTCTCGATATCCCTGCAGTACCAAATCAATAAGAAACATATTCGGTACCATGTCTTATAATTGATTGCATTATCTTTACTTGAAGAACTAGGCAGTACGCTATGTCACTTAGGATGTCTTAGTGAGCATGATTCATTTTTATGCTAAGATAAAATTGGGGTAAAGTATCCACTACATCCCAATGTTCTATTATTTTCCCGTTAGAAGTTCGACAAATGTCGGCACTCCTAAGGCAAAGTACAAGAAAGTAGTTTGAGTGATATATCGAACTGAAAATAGATTTATTGCCTCAATTCCCATTCGCCTAGTATAATAATCAATGAGAATGGATACTCCTCCAACAACAACATTCTTGACGACTACAATTTGGACATTCCCTTGGTGATTGACTATTTTTACACTCTTCTGCCAAACACCCGCAATCTGCACATAAAATTTGCATGATTCAATTATATTAAAAACGATAATAAATTGTGATTGTGTTTCGAGGTACTAGCTATACTTATTGGATTAAGTGGCCACTTTAGCTCACTGTGTTTGGCTCCAATGAGATTCTTATCAATTATACAGGTCTCCTGTTATAACTTTGTTAAAACCATATGGTCGACTAGGCAGATACTATAGGATAGTATTATGAAGCGATCTTTAATTATCTAAATCGCCTCTTACTGTTTATGCTCTTCCTTCTGATGGTGACGAGTGAATCAATATCGGTCGAGTATTTTTCTGCTAAATTTGTATGATGGGTCATGTCATTATGAAAATATATTGTGTCATATAAAATATTGATCATTTCAACATCTTTTGTACTAAACACAATCAAATAGATTCTTTTAGCTACAAAATAC
>CAKOFP010000281.1 GCA_933226995.1 Candidatus Nitrosopolaris rasttigaisensis
ACCACGGTGTGAAGGTCATTATTTCTGTGCCTATGGGAGAAGAAATTGCAAAAAAAACTGACAATCCTAGACTTGGGATAATCGGAGGGATTTCAATACTGGGGACGACTGGAATCGTATTTCCATATTCGACAGCCTCTTTTGCAGCTGCAATTCGACAGGCTCTGGATGTAGCTCGAGCAATGGGTGATGAGCGGGTTGTGTTGACAACGGGAGGTCGGAGCGAAGACTTTGCTAAGGAGCTTTTCGGTAAAACTCTTCCAGAGCATTGCTTCATTCAAATGGGGGACTTTGCTGGTTACTCTATTAGACAGTGCGCGCTAAAACTAATCCGGAAGGCTACGATAGCAGGTTTTGTAGGAAAATTAACGAAAATGTCAATGGGAATCAAGCAGACCCATGTTCGAGGTTCGCACGTCGACATGGAGTTCATGGCGCACGTTGCCTCTGAGTGCTTACCGAGGATTCCGATGTCGATTCTAGAGGAAATAAGAAATGCCAATACCGCTAGACACGTATCTGAAATAATTACGACCTATCAAATACCTGGCTTCTTTGATTTGATTTGCGAAAAAGTCTATGAACATATGCGTGAATACTCAAAGGGGGAGCTAGAACTTGAAGTGATCCTGTTTGATTTTGATGGCAAAGTATCAGGGCAGTTTCCTGCTGGTCCCTCCTATGGCGAGTAATATCGTGACCACACTGTTGGCTCGCCGCCGATTTTAATTCCACAATCCCAATGTCTTTTGCTTGCGTCAGGGTGTCTGTCTTGATCATGCCCGATCACCCTACATGAATTTTGACCCCCGCTGAGCAGAATAAATGTCGAATTCTAAATACCTAACCCAAAACATAAAGCTGGATTGGGCTCTAGTTTCGCATTTTGCCTAGTGTTCCAGTATGGTATTTTCGAGACCTTACATTATCTGTGCCAATGAGATTGGGCAATCTAGCAGGGCAGTGCGACTGAACACTATGATTTATTACTGAAACAAATCGCTTCAGGCCGCGATTTCATATTAGGTAATAGACTGCTCGCAGATAATTTAGGAAAGATTTTTTATTTTCTACTGCCTGATTGAATTTGGTAGCCATAATGACAGCAAACACGGCCGTGATAGCCATTACAAGGCATGGGATCGATATCGCAAATAGAATAATGGAGAAAATGCCAGAGGTACAAGTTTATGCACCTATGAAATATGCTAACCCGTCGATGTCCAACATGAATTGGTTTAATGAACAAACCTCTCAGTTGGTAGCAAACCTGTTCAAAAAAAATGATGCATTGATATGTATATTTTCGCTAGGGGCAGTGGTCAGGCTAATTGCACCATTTCTAGTAGACAAGAAGTCAGACCCTGCGGTTATTGTAATTGACGATAAGGCACATTTTGTTATCAGCGCTCTCTCAGGCCACCTTGGGGGGGCGAATTCGCTCGCAAAGTTAGTTTCATCCTTTTTTGACGACTGCCAGCCGGTAATAACTACAGCAGCTGACGTAAACGAGACTATTGCTGTTGACCTGCTGGGAAGAGAGTTTTCATGGACAATCGACAACTATGAAAATGTCACCAAGGTCAGCGCGTTTATGGTCAATGAAGAAAAAATTGGTGTTTATCAGGAGACAGGCGAAAAGAATTGGTGGCAGAATAAATCGTTGCCTAGTAACGTAACGGTTGTGCGTAATCTGGATGATTTAAAGTCATCGCATTTTAGAGGAGCGCTAGTTATTTCGGATAGGATAATCGATGATCCGCTTATTTTAGAAAAATCAGTTCTTTATAGACCAAAAAGCTTAGTTGTAGGGATAGGAATTCATCGGGATACAAACAGTGGGGTTATCGAATATGGTGTGAAGAATACGTTGAAAAATGAAGGCTTGAGCTTCAATTCGATAAGAAATATTGCGTCGATCAATCGAGAAGCAGGTGTAAAAGGCTTGCAAGGATTTTCGTCCCTCTACAGAATCCCGGTAGAGGTTTATGACAGAAACAAACTCGGTATTGTACCCGTACCAAATCCTTCTGAGACAGTAAAAAAGTTCGAAGGCACCCCGAGTGTGTCGGAGGCCTCTGCGATTTTGAGTGCCAAAGGCGATTTGGTAGTGCCAAAACAAAAATATCCCCCAGACCTTACTGTGGCAATTGCCAGGGTGAGTTTTTAGCAATTTGAAAAAAGCGATACTGATTATAGATAGAGGAAGTCGAGAGCCTGAGGTCAGACAAGAACTGGAGGATATATGCTCACTTGTCAAAACAAATGCAGGATACTATTACGCAAATTATTGTTTTTTAGAAGTACTTCCGCCGTTCATCGAGGAAGGAATTAAACAATGTCAAGAAAATGGCGCAGATTTCATAACTGTGATGCCATATTTTCTCTATCCTGGAATGAAATTAAAGGATTCGGTCAAGCAAAGCGCTAGAATCTGTAAGATTAAAAAGCTGAATTTGGTGATTACAAAGCCTCTTAGTTACCATTCTATAATGACACAATTGGTAATAGATAGAATCAACTGCTTGAAAAAAGAAAAGAGTATTCGATATTCCGATCTTGAATGTGATATTCTTCTTGTAGGCCACGGCAGTAGTGATAAAAATGCCAGAGATGCTTTTGTCTATATCGTCAATACCTTAAGGCCTTTTTATCGTGCAGTGAATTTTTGTTTTCTTGAATTGGACAAGCCTAACATACAGCAAGGGCTAAAAAACTTGCTCGATAGTAACCCAAAAGTTGTCATATTAATGCCATACTTTCTTCATAAAGGTGCCCATATAAAACGGGATGTAATTGCTGATGTTAATGAAGCGCTAAAAAAACA
>CAKOFP010000282.1 GCA_933226995.1 Candidatus Nitrosopolaris rasttigaisensis
AATCCAGCTCATCAAAAACTACTACACAAGGCGAAGAGGCTTTTGCTTTCCTAAATATTTCACGGACTGCTTTTTCTGATTCTCCAACCCACTTAGACAATACTTCAGGTCCCCTCACCATTATTATGTTCGCGCTGCTCTCGGTTGCCAAGGCCCTTGCAATTAAGCTCTTACCGCAGCCAGGAGCACCAAATAATAAGGCTCCCCTAGGGGGTTTGACGCCCATCTTGACGAAACTTTCCGGTACTTTAATGGCAGTAATGAGGTTATAATATAGGGTACGTTTGGCGTCATATAGTCCCCCTACGTCCGCCCACCTGACTGCTGCAGCCTCTACGTAAAATTCTCTCATTGCTGTTGGAATGATTTCTTTCATTCCGTCTTTGAAATCCTTATTCCTGATATCCATTATCTCCAACGTGCTCGGCGAGACCTTCTCTTCTTCTAAGTCTATCTCCGGTAAGTAGCGCCGCAGTGCTTTCATGGCAGCTTCTCTGCAGAGGGCTTTTATATCTGCGCCAGTATACCCATGAAGCTCCTTTGCCAAAGCCGGAAGGTCGATATCTTGGGAAAGCGGCATTCCTCTTGTGTGAATTTGAAGTATTTCTAGTCTTCCTTCCACATTGGGCACACCTACTTCGATCTCTCTATCAAATCTACCTGGGCGCCTCAAAGCAGGATCTATACTTTCGGGTCTATTAGTAGCACCTAATACTATTACATTACCACGTTCAGACATGCCGTCCATCAAGGAAAGCAACTGTGCCACAACTCTTTTCTCGACGTCGCCAAATGCCTCCTCTCTCTTTGGAGCGATGGCGTCGATTTCATCGATAAAAACAATACTAGGTGACGCATCTCTTGCTTCTTTAAAGATATCTCGTAGCCTAGCTTCCGTTTCACCGTAGTACTTGTTTACAATTTCGGGGCCATTGATAATAAAGAAATTCGCTTCGGATTCCGAAGCCAGTGCCTTCGCAATCAGAGTTTTCCCACAGCCAGGAGAACCGTACATCAGTATTCCGTTATGAGGTTCAATACCTAGTCTTGCAAATATCTCCGGTTGACGCAAAGGTAATTCGACAATTTCTCGGAGACGCTTGATTTGTTCCGTTAGACCACCAACCTCTTCATAAGTCACTCGCGGCTTCTTATCAAGAGAACTCTCAGCCATTATATTCAGCTTCGTGGATCTTTCAATCTTGACAATTGATCTAGGTGTTATCTTTTCTATACGAAAATCCATAGGATTCCCCAGAATTACTACAGATATCTCATCTCCCTCAGTTACGGGGAACCCTCTGAGCCTATTCTTTACAAACTCACAGAATTCCTTATCGAAAGATACAGTACTGCTCCCGAGAGGCATGAGACCTACCGCTTTTGCAGATTTTGATTTTGCCTTGTGTACTGACAAAAGATCGTTCAAAGCCACTCCTGCATTCTTTCTCGTCTGACCGTCGATCCTGATAATATCAACCTCGCTCTCCTCAGGATCGCTCGGCCAAGCCGTCACAGCGGTCTTACGTTTGCCTACTAATTCTATGACTTCGCCGGGTTCAATGCCCATTCTGCGCATCGAATCCGAATCAATACGCGCCCTACGTTTTCCTAAATCACGGTGTTTAGCTTCTAAGACTCGAAGGTGTAATTTTGGGGAAGATTCGTCACTTGCATCATTACCTCTTCCACGAGATTTTTTCAAATTTCAGCTTTGAGCTCCTTCTCAAAACTTGGACTTCATTTTTACAGATTGTCTGCTTATGTTTATCACGTCGATCTCGCCAACACCCACTGTATTTTTTATGAGTTCTTCTAGTGTATCCATCTGACCAGCTTGGTCTTCCATAAGAAAATCTCCTACAATTGCCTCCAGGCCTTATGCAATTGGTTCTTTTGCATGGGCCATCATTTGGATACCATCGGGAATTACAGTCTTTAAGCGCTGAACCACATCTTCCAGATCAGAATCAGCTTCGGCTGGGAGAATCCTGATTCTTGCAACAAGACGGGTCATGTCTACGGACCTTCGAATCCACACCCTACGCATTTATAATTTCTGGCAAATTCTCGGCAACTTTCACATCTCCAAATTAGAACATATCCACAATTAGGACAGTAGTATTTGACGCACTCATCGTTAGGCATTATAGGTCTACTACATGAAGTACAAACAGGAAGCTGTAATGGCTGGGACACGTAACCTCGAAGGTTGATAACCGAATTTATATCTTGCTTAGCTTAATAACCGCCTAATTTCGTTACCTAGTATTGCTTTCATTATCTTTACTCCATGCCTTGATCCAAATATTTTTGTCAAAGCTGCAGTATGAAAATCGAATTCTCCTCCTCTAGATATTTCTTGAAGCTTCGATGCAGAAACACTAAGAAATAATTCGTCTAGCGTCCTATTATCAACTCGTTCCAATATTCGTCTTGCAAGAAGCATCTTGTCAAACTCGCCCCCGAAAATAGCGAGCCATCTTTTCTGGTAATCCCATAGCTTATTAATGTCATTTTCTTCATATACCTTCGAGATCGCCCTACCGGCAAGAATCCCTCCCATCCCGCATGTATAAATCCCGCCCGCCGTTGTCGGTTTTGTCTGGCCCGCTGCATCTCCAATAATTATTGTTCGTCGAGCACTAATAAAATTCTCAATCGGACCGGAGACCCAGATCGGTGCATATACCTTACGAATAACTGAATACTTTTCCCCTTTACTATCCATATACGATTTCAAGACAACTGCCGCATTGATCCCTTTTCCGGCTACTCCTACTTTTCCAGTACCATCTCCAGTCGGAATAATCCATCCGAAAAAACCTGGATACTTATTACTATCAAATTGAACCTCGACTGTCTCTCTCTCTATCCACGAAGCATATACTTCATATTGTGCAGATTGAAGTATACCCTCACGCTTGTTCTGAATTACTGATGCCACCCCTCTTGCATCAATAAAGAATTTGCAAGTAAAATCACCTTCAGAGGTTTTTACACTTTGACTAAAATCTGTCTGATTATGATTTAGAGTCGGTTTATTTTCAGAAACAGAGCGAACGGAACACCTTGTCCTTATTTCTGCCCCCAGTCTTTGTGCTTGAAGAGCGGCCTGTTTATCCAAGAGACGCCGGTCGAGGGCAATCACTTTTTGGGCTTCGGTTTCAAGAATGAAAGAATGCGAAGGAGAAAAAATTTTTGCCTTTTTTATTCTACTTTCAATCGCATTGGCTGCCGGTACCATACCAAGATTTTTTAGCCCGTCGATGCTAACTAATCCGCCGCAATGTTGCGGTGTTCCGATTTCAGGATCTTCTTCCAAGACAGCAACAGATCTACCTCCTGGAGCAGCAATTTCGCGTGCTGCTAATAGGCCGGATATGCTACCCCCTGCGATTATTACATCAAAATAATCTGACATAATAACTGATAGGCAATCTATTTCTTGGTCTGTTAATTAAAGTATATACCTGTGATTTACAAACAGGTAATCGTCGTTAGGAGGGATCTTCGGATGGGTATTGGTAAGACGGCCGCGCAGGTTGCTCATGCGGCGGTCCTTGGAGCTGAAAGAACGAAGCAGTTTAACCCAGCCTGGTTTCAGAGGTGGTTCGAATCAGGTCAGGCAAAAGTCGTGGTAAAGGTGCAAACTTTTGAAGAGCTGACTGCATTGCGTAAGGTTGCCGAGACTCTGTCTTTGATAGTAGTTCAGGTGGAAGACAGGGGTCTCACACAAATTCCTGCGGGAACCACTACATGTATAGGCATAGGACCAGCACCTACAGAGTTGATAGATAGGGTGACGAGCCGCTTGAAATTGCTTTAGCGCTGACGCATCAAGTGGGTAACAAGAATGTTTTTTAGGGCATTGCTGTGTCTAATAACTGAAAGTGTACAAACCTTCTAAACTTAATTTATTGACGATTAGGGGTGTCCATCGGAAATATTTAGATATTGAGCAAAAATGGTTCACGAAAATTGTGGAGTAGTAGGGGCATTCTCGCTAAACGGTTCTAACGTTATACCGTTTGTCATAGATTCCCTCCGTGCACTTCAACACAGGGGCCAGGAGTCCTGGGGCCTCGCAGTTCCAAACAGAATGCCGCTAAAAAAACTTGGACTAGTCTCAGCGGCAGCAGCAGAGTTTCAGACATTCGTTAAGAGGTACAAGTCCCATGCTGCGATTGGGCATGTTCGTTATTCTACTTTTGGGAAGAGCACAATACAAAATGCCCAACCCTTAAAGGTAAAAGATTTGTGTGTAGCGCACAATGGCACGATAGCGAATGTAGAGGAACTGTCATCCATGGTAGGTGGGTGTACTTTCACTCCTCAAACTATGAGCGATACCTTGGTCGCAGCGCAGCGTCTTGTTATGCATACAACTGAAAATGGCAACTTTGCTGAGGCTGTCTCTACCTTAAGAGACGAGATGGTTGGCTCGTTTTGCTTTACCTTTTTGACTGATTCCGGATGTGTGTATGCAGCGCGGGATCCAAAAGGCTTCCGCCCACTTGTTGTAGGATATCACAAAGAGACAAATACTTATGTTGTTGCGTCAGAGTCCTGTGCTTTCTCTGCGATCGGAGCACAACTTAGCCGGGACGTCGAGCCTGGTGAAATTATGAAAATGAGCCTAGCAGGGATTGAATCTGAACAATTCTCTATAGACAAACCACATTCTCATTGTGCATTTGAATACACATACTTCGCCCATCCTAGCAGCATTATGGAAGGTGTGAATGTGTATGCAGCACGGAAAAGGATTGGGAAGTTCCTTGCTAAACAATTCCCAGTTCATGATGCTGATGTTGTCATCCCGGTGCCAGATTCCGCAAGACCAGCGGCGTTGGGATATGCACTTGAGATAGGCAAACCTTTCGAAGAGGGATTACTCAAAGATAGATACAGTAGAAGAGGATCAATGCGCAGCTTCATAGAACCTCATCAAGAAAGTAGGCTTGAGATTAACAAGGGTATTATTCCTATTCGCGAGGTGATTGATGGGAAAAACATTGTTGTTGTAGACGATAGCATTGTTAGGGGTAACAGCTCTATGTCGATAATCCGGACATTACGCGCAGCTGGTGCTAAACGAATTAGCATGATAATAACATATCCTCCAATTAGTTATCCTTGCTATGCAGGCATTGACTTTCCATCACAAGAAGAACTTTTAGCGTTTAGACATGCAAGTAATGACCTGTCAAGTACCGAGACAGGAGTTAACATATCGAAAATAATAGGGGCAGATTACGTAGCATATAACAGTACAACAAATTTAGCAAGGGCCATAGGCATTTCCAAGGAAGAGCTGTGTTTTACCTGCTCAACAGGAGATTATTCAGCTCTTGGGATAAAACCAATTTTCAAATCAAGAAGACAAATGAAAGGCGAGGATTAGTTATCGACGACGTTTAGCGCTTAAGATTTCACTTCAAGACTTCATGTACTGATTATCGCAATTCCAACCGCTCTATTCTGCGTATGTTTTTTGATCGACACTTTTTGAATCAATGTTAGTAGTTTACCAGATACAGCTAGGCTTCAACTACCTTGTTCTTAGCCTGAAAACACGTTTTAACGGACCCTCTGACGGTAACCATTGCTACCGATCTGTTAGCTGGAATAATAACCAATTCAGGATCTAAAACAGTTGTTACTGACTGGGTGTAACTTGAAGAGTAGACTCACTCTATCCTAAGTAACCAGCTAAGAGAGATAATCCTTTGAAATCAACACTTAAAAATAGGATCACTGATTTCTTCGGTTATATGGCTGCCCGAAAAAAGACGGCCTTGAAAATGAGGCTAATGAAACGTACGTCGCAAAACAAAGCGGTCCCTGCGTGGGTAATAATTAGAACACATCGCCACGTAAGGACTAATCCTAAACGTCGCTTGTGGCGCAGAACTGATGTAAACGTTGGGTAGCCTTTGAGAGGAGTTTATTAGCGAAATTGTCTTCTGAAGAAAGCGTCACTCGTATCGAAACCGTAAACCTGGGAAAAGCATGGATAACCCCGCGTTATAGAAGGACGGATCGAGTCATAAACATGATTAGGGAATTTGCAAAAAAGAGTATGAAGAGCGATGAAGTGAAGCTTGATCAAGATCTGAATAGGCAGATTTGGAAGAGAGGTAAAACAAATCCTCCAAGAAAGGTTCGGCTCAAGCTGGTCAAAGATGAAGACGGAACGGTCGTGGTCTCTCTTTATGAAGAGGCGACGAAGAATGAGCTAAATACAACCGGACAGGAAGAAAAGAAATCACCTGAATTGACAACGAAAACAGAGGGACTTGAGGCTTCCAAATAAAATAAGATACTCTGAATCACTTTTCAATAATCGGCGTGATTTCTCGGATTGAATTTATTTCTTACTCGAGATTTGTAATTGCCATTTCTATATCAGGCGAGCAATCCATATCATCCCAGTCTAGAACATTTCTGTTCGGGATGATTCGGGAAAGAGGATCGTAAGCATCAAATCTTGTTGTTTCGTCAAAGGATGCTAGAAGATGAACCGTTGTTTTGTCGGAGTTTGATTCTGCAATTGCAACTCCCGCATTTCCATCCTTAAAGATTTCTTGTATGGTATTAAAAAGCGAATTCAAAAGGCCGAGAGGGACGTTCTTCCCACCCATGACGTATAACATGGCACTCTTGACCGAGCCGGCATATGCGTTCTGGTATAGCATAGCAACAGAATCCTTGGCAGAAAATTCTGCTCCGCCAATATTATTGCTGGTACATAGTAAACTCAAGTCGCTATAGGCGTAAGTGCCGCTGCAAATTAGACCAATAGTCTCAGAAAGAGCTCTATTCGTGATTTGATAGCATTCTTCAGCTGATAACTCTGGATTATTGTCTAGAAAAGCCTCGTTGTCAATTACTATAGTCGCGTCAGAGGCTTCTCGTACTCTTTTAAGAGAGATCGCTGCTTGAAAGACGCGATCTTTTTCAAACTTGAAAGGCATTATGACGAATGACACTACAGTTTTTGAATTAGACTCTTCTTTTGCCAACCTACAAACGACCGGAGCAATCGCGCTCCCCCCCCTTCCAGCCAAGTTCGCTACCACGACCAATGTGTTAAAACCACGCAGCACCGGTCTTATTCTTATTGCAGAATCTTGAGCATAGAACCTTAATTTATAACTAGACGGATTTACCCAGGATTTTGGGTTAATCAGAATAGAGCTAGAACTACCGGTTAGGTCCTTTATGTCATTACTTATCAAAACACATTCAGAATTGATTGCTTTGCAGGCCTCACTGGCTATCCTGCTTCCTGCGCCGCCAATACCCATTACTAGAATAGGTTTTTCAATGGCCAAGTTATTTTCCAGAACCCATCCCCTTTATCTGGATAGCACAGATATTAGTTAAGAGTTTTGGTGGTCTACATAAAAACGACTATTTTGACGTATTGGGCACAATTATTATCTAATCAACCTATCAACATATGGCTAGAAAACTCATGGATTTTTACTCTTATTCTGTCGCCTAGTTGAATCTGACAGCCTGGTGAGCGGGGAACATGTATGGGCTTGTACGTATAGTTCCTCCCCTGTAACCACCTAATATCTATTTGATCAACAATTATTTCACCTTCCCACCCTTTCCAAAATGCGTTACGTTTCAAAGCAATACTATTAATCAGCAAATGCATCTGCTTACTTCTGGCTTTTATAATCTGGGAACTTAGCTTCTTAAACTTTGCAGCCGCCGTTCCAGGTCTCGCACTGTATTTAGAGATATTGACAACGTCGGGCTCTGTGGCTTTTATTATCTCAAGAGTTCTCTCGAAATCTTCCATTGTCTCAGAGGGGAAACCAACAATCACGTCAGTAGCGATGGTCACTTCCGGAATTCTGCTCCTAAATGTTTTGACTGCGTCAACGAATATTTTCGCGCTATGGCCTCTTTTCATTTTCCTAAGAATCACGTCGCTACCGCTTTGGACTGGAATATGTAAAAACTTGAAGATCCTGTCGCTTTCTACGAAGAGCTCTGCCAACCTCTCCGTCATGTTCGTAAGAAACATGGGATTCATCATCCCGACTCGAATTTTATAGTCGCCCTTTATGCTAACACATGATTCAAGGAGTTCAATCAGATTTGATCCGATGTCTTTTCCATAACAGCCGTTGTCGGTTGAACTAAGCCAAATCTCTTTGCAACCGTCATTGACATCGTGTCGAAATTGCCGTAGTATATCGCCTATGCGATAACTTCTCAATTGCCCTTTTGCGAGTTTCGTCTGGCAGAATGTGCATCCACTCATACATCCGCTGGCTATTTCTATTATGCTAGTCACAGGATTAACTCGTACTCTAGGTAGGTTAACTTTGTCAGACACCGAATCCTCGAGAGCTACTGCTCGTCGTCCAGAAATTGTGGATTTTACAACATCTATTGTGCGATTAATAGCATGGGGTCCAAGCAAAGAAGCTGTAGGATACGTAGTTTCTAGAAGTTTCTTGTTTGCCTTGGGAAGGCAACCGGCAATTATCAAAGGTTTTCCTGTTTTCATTAATTGGCCTACTCTGTGAAGCATTTTGTGTTCGGTTACGTCTTTTACAGAACATGTTACGATAATATTCAGAAAACTGTCCCTTTCGTTATTCCCTAAGTGATAACCACTCTCCTTTAAGAGCCCGCTTATCATTTCGGAATCACCCATGCTCGCCGCGCAGCCGTATGCTTCTACCCATATTTTCATATTCTTAGAACGATCACCTAACGAGTCTGACAAAGCTTGCCAGCTTGCGTCATGAGTAGTCGTTGGAATATTCGGGCGTTTGATCAAAGACGGTATCTTTTCAATTAGACTTGGTTGTAAGGAATGAAACAATTCTATTGCTGTAGTCGAATGGTATTATGTGTAGTATAAATCGTGTGGCGTTTTTGACGTCATCCGTTGTTGCAATCCGTTTAGGAAACTTTCTCCAAAGATAGTGTCCCAGAGTTCACCAATAATCGTGTAGCCTCGAGTAGATGAGTAATATCATTCTCTGTGTGCACTGAGGAGATTGCTCCCATTTTTAACGGCAGAAAAAAAATTTGATGCGACGCCATTAATCCCATGTGGTACCTGTGGAGTAATCCCCGATCAGACATGGCCGCATCTGCAGCGTTCCTTATCCTTCTAACCTTGCTATTTAAAAAGTGAGTCAAAAATAGTGACCCTTCCCCGGTAACTTGAACGTCGATTTTGGCTTCTTTAAATATCGTGGCCAAACCATCCCTAGCTTTTGCACCAAGCTCGTTTATCCTCTGATAGATCTCGTCCCTACTTTTATTAAGATAATTGATGGTTGCCAATCCAGCTGCCATACTCATAGGATTACAAGAATATGTTCCTCCACCTATATTGCATCTAGCCTGATTCTCTTTGATTAAGACCGGGTCAGCTAGCGACATTACCTCCTTCTTCCCGCAAACAATTCCTATTGGCATTCCCCCGCCTACAATTTTGCCAAGTGTAAAAAGATCCGGTTTGAGGTTGTATTTCTGTGAAGCTCCACCTATGGATAATCTAAATCCAGTGACAATCTCATCCAGTATGAAAATGATATCGTTTTTTTGCGCGAATTCTTGTAAACCCTTTATGTAACTAAGATCGGGAGTAATGCATCCTGCCCCTCCAAGTATGGGTTCCAGAATGATGCATGCTAAATCAGCGATAGCGGATTCAAGAATCTTTATCGAAGAGTCGAGATCGTTGAAAGGTAATGATTCGACAAATTGTTCCTCTTCCGCAACAAGACCCGCTCCCTCATGTTTATGGAACGGATAGTTTACCGTCTGCATGAGTGTAGTATTGAATCCATGCCAGCCGCCGATTATCTTTGCGATGATACGCTTACGGCTCTTTGCTCTTGCGAGACGCACCGCGTACATCGTTGCCTCAGAACCTGTGCTTGAAAAACGCAGATTCTCTGCACCGGGCATGAGTTTCTGAATTAACTCCCCTAACTCCACAGAGATTTCGTTTGCGGTCCCGTACAAAGTACCATTTCGAAGCTGTTGCGACAGTGCATTCACAACTGTACGCGGAGAGTGGCCTAGGATTAGCGACCAATGTCCCATCCAATAGTCGGTATATTCGTTGTCATCTACATCGCAGAGATTTTTGCCCTTAGCCCATTTTGAAAAGAATGGATAAGGTTTGAAAAAGCGAATGTTGTGGTTGATTCCACCCGCGAACACTTTGGTGGCTTTATGAAAGAGCCTTTTGGAGGTCTGAGTTTTACCTTCATAAGAAATGCCAAGTTCGGAATCTAACATAACTAAAAATGGAGGATAAATTGATCTATTATAATTTTGTGTGAGGTCGAATGGCAAATAGTCCGAGACAAGATTTATATTCGAATTTGTTGACAAATATCTAGAACGTAACATCAAGGCGGCGTTGGTGATGATCTTTGGTCATGGTGCCATTCTATGATTTACCGACCTCCAGTTGCGCTCACAATATGGGGATTCAATTTATAAAAATTGTATCCGACATTGGTCACATGACCCGCACAATACTACAAGTTGTCCGGCCGTACTCTTTAAGTTAACAATCATATTGGCTCCGGTTGATCCTGCCGGACCCGACTGCTATCAGAGTGGGACTAAGCCATGCGAGTCGACGTAGCAATGCGTGGCGAACGGCTCAGTAACACGTAGTCAACATGCCCAGGGGACGTGGATAACCTCGGGAAACTGAGAATAAACCACGATAGGTCACGATTTCTGGAATGGATCATGGCATAAATCTACATGGCCCCTGGATTGGACTGCGGCCGATCAGGCTGTTGGTGAGGTAATGGCCCACCAAACCTATAACCGGTACGGGCTCTGAGAGGAGAAGCCCGGAGATGGGCACTGAGACAAGGGCCCAGGCCCTATGGGGCGCAGCAGGCGCGAAACCTCTGCAATAGGCGAAAGCCTGACAGGGTTACTCTGAGTGATTTCCGCTAAGGGGATCTTTTGGCACCTCTAAAAATGGTGCAGAATAAGGGGTGGGCAAGTCTGGTGTCAGCCGCCGCGGTAATACCAGCACCCCGAGTGGTCGGGACGATTATTGGGCCTAAAGCATCCGTAGCCGGTTCTGCAAGTCTTCCGTTAAATCCAGCCGCTCAACGGATGGGCCGCGGAGGATACTACAGGACTAGGAGGCGGGAGAGGCAAGCGGTACTCAGTGGGTAGGGGTAAAATCCTTTGATCCATTGAAGACCACCAGTGGCGAAGGCGGCTTGCCAGAACGCGCTCGACGGTGAGGGATGAAAGCTGGGGGAGCAAACCGGATTAGATACCCGGGTAGTCCCAGCTGTAAACGATGCAGACTCGGTGATGGGCTAGCCTTGTGCCAGCCCAGTGCCGCAGGGAAGCCGTTAAGTCTGCCGCCTGGGGAGTACGGTCGCAAGACTGAAACTTAAAGGAATTGGCGGGGGAGCACCACAAGGGGTGAAGCCTGCGGTTCAATTGGAGTCAACGCCGGGAATCTTACCGGGGGCGACAGCAGAGTGAAGGTCAAGCTGAAGACTTTACCAGACAAGCTGAGAGGAGGTGCATGGCCGTCGCCAGCTCGTGCCGTGAGGTGTCCTGTTAAGTCAGGTAACGAGCGAGATCCCTACCTCTAGTTGCTACTGCTATTCTCAGGAGTAGCAGAGCTAATTAGAGGGACCGCCGCCGCTGAGGCGGAGGAAGGAGGGGGCTACGGCAGGTCAGTATGCCCCGAAACCCTCGGGCCACACGCGGGCTGCAATGGTAAGGACAATGGGTTCCTATTCCGAAAGGAGGAGGCAATCCCTAAACCTTACCCCAGTTATGATTGAGGGCTGAAACTCGCCCTCATGAATATGGAATCCCTAGTAACCGCGTGTCATCATCGCGCGGTGAATACGTCCCTGCTCCTTGCACACACCGCCCGTCGCTTCATCGAAGTTGGTTCTTGGCGAGGTTGTGTCTAATTGGCACTATCGAACCTGGGGTCAGCAACGAGGGAGAAGTCGTAACAAGGTGGCCGTAGGGGAACCTGCGGCCGGATCACCTCCTTCGATTAAGGCCGGCAACTCAAGTGTAAAGGGTCATGTGCCATTATACGTACGAATGCAATTCTCTGCAGGATATGCAGGGAATGAAGGACCGAGCCAACGCAAGTTTGCAATGACCGTCATGTATAGGATAAATCTGCATCTCTCAAATGGTTGTTAGACGTAATAGTCTGACAGCAATGATAGATAAAATGTGGCTTTACAATGTTCACGTAAAGTTTCAATGCTTTAGACTACGCTGGGAAAACTGGTGCAAAGACGCCGGTTGGTGGATGACTCGGCTTGATAAGCGATGAAGGACGTGGCAAGCTGCGATAAGCCTGGGGTAGGTGCATGCGACCGTTGAGCCCAGGATTTCCGAATGAGATCTCTCATTACACTCCCTTGCTTACGCATGGGAGGGCGAACCGTCCGAAGTGAAGCATCTGAGTAGGACGAGGAAAAGAAATCACTCAGAGATTCCGTTAGTAGCGGCGAGCGAAAACGGAAGAGCCTAAACTGAATCCTTCATGGTAACGTGGTGGAGATGTGGTGTGTTATGGTAAATGGAATGCTGTTTTTGGAGCCGAAGTACTCTGGAATGTGTTGGCGTAGAGGGTGATACCCCCGTAGGCGTATAGAGGCAGGATTCTGCCATAACAAAAGTAACTGGCCTTGGCAGTGGCCAGTGAAAACGGGTGAAAGTAGCATCCAAGGCTAAATATTAATCAAGACCGATAGCATACTAGTACTGTGAGGGAAAGTTGAAAAGTACCCCGGAAGGGGGGTGAAAAGCTCCTGAAACCAACCGGTTACAGACGTGCACAGCTTGGAAGGAATTGGGTGGAGGCTCCGCAAGGAGCTGAAGCCCTCTAGAGTTGTGCGTTCCGTCTCGAAACACGGGCCAGGGAGTTTGCTGTCATGGCGAGCTTAACCTGTTTACGCAGGGAAAGCGAAGGGAAACCAAATTTGCGCAGCATTTGCGTGCGAGGCGAAGGATCTGAAAGGGTCTAGAGTCATGGCAGTAAGGCTAGAAACCGGACGATCTATTCCTGGACAAGACGAAGGCGGGCGAAAGCCCGCTGGAGGTCTGCAAGGGTCCTGACGTGCAAATCGGTCCCCTGATCTGGGATTAGGGGTCAAAAACCAATCTAGTCCGGTGATCGCTAGTTCCCACCGAAGTGGATCGCAGTCCTGCCTTAGTGGAGACAGCTTGCTCTGTAGAGCACCGATAGGACGGTAAGGGCCCGAAAGGGCTCGCCATCCATTCGAACTCCGAATGTACAAGCGTCGTAGAGACTAGGAGACGGGTTTATGTGGGGTAAGCCTCATAACCGAAAGGGGGACAACCCAGACTAAAGTTAAGGTCCCCAAATGTCTGCTAAGTGTCAAACAGAAGGGTGTTTTCAGGCAGAGACAGCAGGAAGGTAGGCTCAGAAGCAGCCATCCTTTAAAGAGTGCGTAACAGCTCACCTGCCGAGCTCGGGAGCCCCGAAAATGGACGGGGCTCAAGTAGACTACCGATACTTTAGACCACCGGCAATGCCGGTGCGTGGTAGGTGGGCGTAGTGATTGGGTAGAAGCTGGGCTGTGAAGTCCAGTGGACCGATCTAACTATTGCAGATCCTGGCGGCAGTAACAGCGTAGCCGGGTGAGAATCTCGGCGACCGAAAGGGCAAGGGTTTCCCGGCAATGCGTCGTCAGCCGGGAGTTAGCCGGTCCTAAGAACAGCCTCAACAGAGCTGTCCGAATGGGAAACTGGTTAATATTCCAGTGCCTTGGAAAATCGTTAAAACCTTTCCCGTTGCTTCAGGATAGGGCGAGCAGAACCGTCGTTCTGTTTAAGTATTCGAGTCTGGGGGAGTGCCGCAATGGCGAGAACCTGGACGAGGTATGAATGGCTCTCCGCAAGGAGGGTTCGCTTGATTCCAGGAGACACTGAAAGCGGGAGAAGGAAGATACTTCCAAGACCGTACCGAGATCCGACACTGGTGCCCTGGATTAGTAGTCTAAGGTCTGTCGGGCATACCGTAAGGCGAGGGAACTCGGCAAAATAGCTCCGTACCTATGGTATAAGGAGTGCCTGCAGCTTTTGCGAGGAGCAGGAGCTGCAGGTCGCAGTGACAAGGGGGTCCCGACTGTTTAATAAAAACACAGGTGGTCGCTAGTCCGAAAGGATGAGTATGGCCTCTGTATCCTGGCCAGTGGCGGTACCTAAAACCTGGGTTCAACTGGGCTAAGGGCCGCTAAACGCCGGGAGTAACTCTGACTCTCTTAAGGTAGCCAAATGCCTTGTCGGGTAAGTTCCGACGTGCATGAATGGAACAACGAGGGCCCCTCTGTCCCCGCCTACAGCCCGGTGAAGCCACATAATGTGGACGAACAGTCCACAAACCTCTGTCGGGGAGAGAAGACCCTGTGGAGCTTTACTGCAGCCTGTTGTTGCGTTATGGTTGCGTATGCAGAGTGTAGCTGGGAGTCAGCGAAGTTAATCCTCCGGGGTTAATGGAGACGCCGTTGTAACACCAGCCATTCGTTACCGTTTCGCTAACCCGTTCTAACGGGGACAACGGCAGGTGGGCAGTTCGGCTGGGGCGGCACCCCCTTGAAAATGTATCGAGGGGGCCCAAAGATTGGCTCAGGCGGGACAGAAATCCGCCGGAGAGGGCAAAGCCATAAGCCAGTCTGACTGGATTCCCAATGATACGGAATTCAGAGGCGAAAGCCGGGCTTAGCGATCCATCATGACCTCACTATTGGGGGCTGATGGTGACAAAAAAGTTACCCTAGGGATAACAGGCTCGTCGCGGGCGAGAGCTCCTATCGACCCCGCGGTTTGGTACCTCGATGTCGGCTCTTCCCATCCTGGTTCTGCAGCAGGAGCCAAGGGTGGGGCTGCTCGCCCATTAAAGGGGAACGTGAGCTGGGTTTAGACCGTCGTGAGACAGGTCGGTCTCTGCCTGACAGGGGCGCGGTTGTTTGAGGGGAAGTTGCCCCTAGTACGAGAGGAACAGGGCAACGCAGCCTCTGGTTTATCAGCTGTCCGACAGGGCACGCTGAGCAGCTAAGCTGTCTAGGATAACTCCTGAAAGCATCTAAGGAGGAAGCCTTTCCCGAGAAAAGACAACCTTCCGAAAGGAGAAGGGTGGCCATAGAAGATGGCGTTGATGGGATGGGGGTGTACGCATCAAGCTTCGGCGAGGTGTTCAGCCCGCCATTTCCAATAACCCAACGCACCTGCAAGAAACTAGACGTAGTGGTCAGCCAAAAAGGCAAGCATTGAAATACGTAGAGAACATTGGTAAGCGAGAATGCGGATTAATCTATATTTGACGGTCTAAACTTACGGTTTTTAGTGTAATAACGATTAAGAGATTACCGGTTCAGTCAGTTGCGCGGAAGAAATTTTTCCCTCTTTTAGAGTTGCTGGGAGGACAGGGTGCACTTGCAACAGTATTTGTAATCAAGTTAATAACATTAAAACTGCATCGGAAATTATTAATGAACAGCCTGAGATAAAACTAATGCCCTGAATGAAGCACAATTTGCACTTCATCCAGGACTGTTCCCCATCGGTTTGGTCGATGTAATCATTATGTATCTGCAATGTAATTTAAATCATGCTGTTTTTGCGGAAGAAGTAAGGTTTATTGCCTTTATTCCGTGAAGAAGAAGATATTTTAAAGAGGAACATGTATATCACTTGGCTAATATTGAGCGGCGA
>CAKOFP010000283.1 GCA_933226995.1 Candidatus Nitrosopolaris rasttigaisensis
CATTTAGTCTTGTTAGAGTAGCACTCGTGCTGACAAGTCATTTTTTCTCTTCTATTCATAAATTCTCTCGTTGTTCAAAAATAGTATTTCGAATGTCTATTAGGTCTCGAAGAACCGCGCTTGCAGTTGGAATGCCCCCTGCGCCTTGACCAATTATAGTATGCTCACCCGATTGCTCAGACGAAAACGTCACCGCATTTAGGGTTCCGTTCACACAAATTGGATCCACATTTGATAATTCGGTCGGCTTGACATCGAGTTGTTTATTGTTACATATTGCAATTAATTTTATCGCATTTCCCCTTTTATGAGCTCGCCGAACATCTGACAGGCTGACTCCGGTGATACCACGTCTGTTTACATCTTTAATAGTGACTTTCATTCCCATTACCCAATTCGCCATGATTACAAGTTTGGCAGCTGCGTCGAAACCATCAACGTCAAGGAAAGGGACTGCCTCGGCATACCCCTTGTATTTGGCGTCGTTGAGGGCGTCTTCAAAGGTAAGTCCCTCCTCCATCTTGCTAAGGATATAGTTTGTGGTTCCATTGAGAATTCCTTGGAAAGATATTATGCTGTCTCCTTTAAGACATCGCTTTGCAAATTCCAATATTGGCGTACCACCCCCTACCGTCCCACTAAAACGAAGCTTAATGTTATTATAATTCGCAAGCTCCAATAGTGAAGGAAAAGCCAAAGCAAGGGGCCCTTTATTTACCGTAATGACATGTTTTCCTGATTTCATCGCTGCTATGATATTAGAAATACCCGGTTCACCGTTATCAAGATTGGTAGGGGTTAATTCCAATAGTATTTCCGCATCCACCTTCTCAATGAGGCGAAGAGGATCGAACTTGCGATTTTCTTTATCGTATGCACCGACTGTACCTGACAGTTTCTTTACGTTAAGTAACCGCTGAAGATCAAGTCCCGTTGCGGAAACCGCGTAGCCGCCATTATCGATGCAGGCCACAATACGTGGGTTTACTCCGTATAGCCTATACAGATCGGCGGAACGAGATAACAGTAATTTTGCGAAACTCTGACCTACTACTCCGAAACCGATTACAACTAATCGCATCCAAAATGGATGTTGAATTGGGTTTTATATGTTTAAATTCTACGATTATTTTTTAGCGGCAATGTTGTGCAGATACGAAATATTCGATTACTTGCAGTAAGTTTCCTTCGAAAAAATCAGTAGAAAAGAACCAAGAATTACAACGATTACCGACTAAACATACGGTTTTTGTTAGAATAAATCAATTCCTTTTTAGTTCTGGAATATTTTGATCTGCCATGAGTGCACGTTCCCTGCTTAATGTGATGAGGCAATTGAATCCTTCAAGAATAAATTATACTTTCATTGGGGCTGTTACGAGTACCATTAACACCCCTGGTTTCAGATAGTTTTTACTCATTTTAGGATGTGCCTATTTTGAGCTAACCATTGAAAAAAATCTGCTATTACTAATTAACTGCCAATAGGACGAGCTCCCCTGAGTCACAAATGACGAGATAAATAAAGAGGATAGCGCAAAATCTGATTCCACCCAAATAGAAAATGATTTATTCGTATTAAAACTACAGGAAGAGAGGATACGTGTCCATGTTTGCTTGACCCCTTCACTGTGTCTGCACTTTTAATCATCGTCGGTCTGGGGGCAGGTACCTTGGGATCCATGATCGGAGTAGGGGGCGGATTAATAATGACGCCGGCTCTAACCTTTATGGGATTTGCTCCTGCACAGATTTCTAGCACGAGCCTTTTTGCAGTAACGTTTACCAGCGCTTCTTCGACCATAAGCTATGCCAAGCAAAAAAAAATACATTATCTCGTTGGGCTGAAAATGGCAGCTCTAGCAATTCCGGGCGCCATAGCTGGGGCATTTATTTCAGGCGTAATAGCAATAGAGCCATTCAAGATATACTTTGGAATACTTCTGATGTTGGCAGGAATTTATATTGCTTACAATAGTTCCTTTACAAAAGAAAGACAAAATGGACCATCGGGGAATTATAGGAAATCCGTCCTCCTCCGTCCGTTGTTCTATTCTGGAGCATTAGGCGCAGGGATAATCTCTAGCCTTTTTGGAGTGGGAGGTGGGATAGTCTTTGTTCCGCTCCTAGTTCTTGTCTTGGGCATGACGTTAACCACCGCGAGTCCAACTTCACAGATTGCACTTTTGATAACCTCCTTCGTTGGTACAGTTACCCACGCGGTTCTAGGACATCCTGATTATTTTCATGCTGCATCTTTGTCCGCAGGCGCGTTTGTGGGAGGACAGATCGGTGCAAAAATCTCAGATAGAGTAAAAGAGAGTCTACTACGGAAGCTACTTTCTATATCACTTATAGTTGTGGCCGTAAAATTTATTTCTGATTTTATAGGTCAGCTATAAATCACTTCAGCGTTCACATGACAAAGTTGTCCGAGTCATGCAGGGATCAGCGTCTACCACATGGAAACAACCGACCTATCGTTTTCATAACAATAAGTCGTCCTTACCCGATTAATCTCTTTTTCCAAATCCAATTTCCGCAATTCATGAGAAGCGGCATGCGTATGCTTTGCAACAGAAACCACATTTATTCTCATCTCACAGATGTTACAACGGATCAGATCCCCCTGTTCGCTCGGTGCTTTCGTGACAATATTGGACCATCTATGCGTTATAAGAATCTAATTTCGAAAAAAATTAAGCCTAGTCAAAGTTTGCAGGAGAAGGGATGACAATAGAAAAATGGACGAGGTTAGTAGACCGAAGTCGAATATGGGGGTTCACGGTCAGCATATTGGATTAAATAATTTATGTAGATACGTCAAAAACCGGAGTATGATGACATATGCGAAATCAATTTCGGAATTTTGGAATTTGCTAAAAAAAGCCCTTTAATATTCAAATGCTTTTTCGATCTACTAATAATTTTCTTTTTATCCCTCATGTTCGAAGCATGTAACAGTTAGTTGTAAATCCAATTTTGATTCAATGTAATTTGTTGGAATGTGCTTAACGCAGCTAAAGCAACACTTCGTGGCTGCCTGGAGTAAATGGGTGTCCTCTCACATATTCACTAGGATAATTATTTGGAATAATATTATCCTGAGTTGTGAATGAGGACTAGCAAACGACAAAAAGATTCAAAAGCTACTAGTTATTAACTAGAAAACAGACTTCGGTTAAAGGGTGTATAAAGATATGACAACAACAAAGAAAGAATTAAAACGGAAAGAAAACGAGGAGCGTTTGTCAAATGCAATAGCCACATTAGATACGATCTCCAAGAATATCAATATTCAGAGGAACATCCGGAATATGATAAAAGAGGTATACTTTGCGTTAAAAGATGAAAAGAGTGGAACTTTGTCTGTTCGGGCTGCAAACGCCATTAGCACGTTAGATACCGTTACTCAAAATCCCCAAATGCAATCACACATTAGGACTATGCTTTGGCAAGTAGTCTCGACACTAGAGAGTATAAGAGAATAAACCAAATTAGCGCGTTACGTCCGTATTTTTTACAGGCTTTAGTGGTGGGGGAAGTTTCTCGAGTTTATGAGTTGGGTTAGCAAGGTAATGTCTCGAAGCTCCTTCACCGCTCAGCACGATGTTGCAGCTAACGCATCTATATCTTATTGCCAATTCGTTAATCTAACCTTATAACTCGTGATACATGGCTAAAAAGGTGTGTATACAAATACTCGGTTTATCTTAATTTGATAATTTCTCTATTGTCCGGAACACTTGATCGGATTTTTAGTCTATGATATACAGCACTGGCAATGTTTTCAGACTTAGACTTTTCACCATGATTAACAAGTACTCGCTTTGGTTTTATTCTCGACACAAAGTTTAGAATCTGATTAAAATCGCTATGGCCGCTGAAGCCATCAATCTTGTGAGTTTGGCATCTTACTGGCACCACTTTAACCTTGCCACTCTTGTCTAACATGCTTACCTCTGTCATGGTGCCGTCAATGACTCTTCTTCCAAGTGTCCCATTAATTTGGTAAGACACGAACATAATCTTATTTTTTGGGGATGGAGCTATTTCTTTGAAGTATTCCACTGAAGGACCACCTTCAAGCATTCCTGAGGTCGCCATTATAATTGCAGGGCTCTCATCATTTAAAAGTTCGTCCCTTCTACTTAGCCCATTTACCTGAGTGAAATATTCGGATTCGAACGGATTAATACCTTGAGAAACCGATCTCCGCACATCATATCCAAGGTAATGAGCATATGACATATGTATGGCACTCGCTTCAGAAATCATGCCTTCAATATATATAGGAGACTCAATCATCCGACCTTCGCGCATTTCCTTATCTATCACTAACATAATTTCCTGTGCCCTTCCGACTGCTGGAACAGGAATTAGGACTTTCCCCCCTTCCGTCAATGTCTTATTAATGCTCTGTGTAAAGGTTGCATAAACAACTGACTGATCAGGCATTATGTCAGTGCTGCTGCCATAAGTACTCTCTGTAATCAAGGTTTCAACTCTTGGATATATAGACAATGCGCTGTCCAGCAGCTGAGTCTTTGCGTATTTGTAGTCGCCGGAGTAAAGGATGTTATGCGCACCAGAGATATTGAGGTGCACAGTTGCGCTGCCCATTATGTGGCCTGCATTATTCAATGTAATTGTAATATCCGGAGAGATATCAGTCGGTTTTCCATATGGAAGCGTTATACAGTGTTTGATCGCCTCATTAACGTCCCTACCTTCGTACGTCAAGTATGTCCCATTACTCTTCGAAATTTTTATAGAATCCATTTGAAGAAGAGTCATCAAAGGTAACGTAGGCTCAGTACAGTAAATAGGACCACTGTA
>CAKOFP010000284.1 GCA_933226995.1 Candidatus Nitrosopolaris rasttigaisensis
GAAACGTCCCTTGTGTTGGCCATTTCGCCCCAGTTGGTCCGAATGGACAAAGCAGAACCAAATTTCAGGAGGCTGTCTAAATCAAGAATAGCATACTCTACTATAACTACCACACCGGGTTCTTTTCCCAAGGTGACCGGTAATGGGGTATGGGGAGACCCTCGTAACGCCAGCAAAGAAAAGGGCGATAGACTCCTAAAGGAAATAGTTGGGAATATTGTGCGTATCATTTCAGAGTTACCTCAGGAATGAAATTTTAATATATACCTCCCTTATGCCATACCTATAGGTAGACATTATTCTTGTCGGTAGACATGGCAGTGAAAGTTTTGGATGAGAGTCTTGGTAAAGTTGTGCTTATAAAATTGAAGGGCGGAAAAGTTATCAGAGGAAATCTTCACGGATTCGATCAGCATATGAATCTGTTGCTGGAAGGATCTGTAGAAATACTGGATCAAGGTAAATCTAACGACTTGGGGACTATCGTCGTTAGAGGTGACAATGTGGTCATAATATCGCCTCCACCAGTCTAATACTTCCTGGGTGAGTTAGAATGACCAAAGGCACCACTTCGATGGGAAACTTCACGAGGAAAAAAACTCACATCCGCTGTAGGAGATGCGGCCATAATTCTTTTCACAAAAGGGGGAAGGAATGTGCCAAATGTGGTTTCCCGGATGCCAGAATGAGAAAATACAACTGGATTAAGCGTCAAGTGATATGATAAAATAGCTATTTCTTTGTTCTCTTCCCGGGCAGGAGTTTGCCAAAAATTGTCTGCCCGCAAGATCAGAAAAATTTAACTATATCACGTCCGGAATAATTCTCGACACTTGATTGAAGAGTTACTTGTCCTCATATGCTTTTCGTTGGCTGGGGCGATATCGGCTCTTACTCTTTGGAAACACCCCGAGAGTAAGTTGCCTCTGCTAAAACATAGAGGTAATCAGGTTGTAAAACCAATTACTGCCACAAGATCAGAAATCGAAGCCTTACAATTCGAGAAAAGCATACTATCACACTCAATTACCAACATTTATGAAGCTGTTCAAAACGGTAAGATAGGTACGATCGAACGGGACCGGCTCCTGTTAAAATACAAATCCCAGCTAGACACTTTTAATAAAAAAATAGGAGAATTACAATTGGCAGTTGACCTTACAGAGCTATCTGACATGCGCACTCAACTTGTTTCCCTACTGGAAGAAAGGATCGAAACCATAGAAGGAAGGCTCACCGAAATATCCCAGAAGTGCGGGATTCCGTTGGATTCACTTATCCATGTGACAAAGCGAAAATATGCTACAGTAGAAGCGAGGGATCAGGAATATTCCGAAATAGGTGTGAAGAAAAGAGAAGGTAAGAGAGACACGGCCTCGGTTAGAGTGGAGGATAAAAATATCCAGGAGGTTCAACAGGAGGTTTTGCAGGCCCTAACACGCCTAGAACATGCTGGAGAAGTTGAGGACAATATCGTGACACAAGTTAACCAAATAAAACCCGATGGTTTTACAGAGAATGTTGCTATTCCGTCTTCGGACTTGGATTTAGATCGGGAAAGCCATCCCCACAACAAGACCCGTGATGCTCTTTCGTTTCTAAATGAAGCAGAAGTGGAAGACTAATTACTATGAAGCGCCGGCACAACGTTGCTCCCCTAGTGTACTATTCAGTTATAATCGGTAGCTAAAACGAATATTAACGTGGCATACTCTCTGCACTAGAAGTTGTCATCGGCGTCCTCGCTCATAAAGAGTGCACTTCATAACAGTGCAAAAGATGCGGTGAAGCGATTTGTAGCAGCGAACCACGTCGTCGGTTTAGGAAGCGGAAGTACTATGACAATTCTTGTGAGGGAATTGGCGAATCTACCATACAAAAGGTCAGTTGAATTCGTGACAACATCCATTCAAATAAAAATCGAAGCAGAAAAAGCTGGGCTCAAAATTGCAGACGAAGGTGACTTTGTCGACATCGATGTGGTGTTCGATGGAGCGGATCAGATCGATTCCGATTTTAATATGATAAAAGGTGGGGGTGGCGCGTTACTAAGGGAGAAAGTGCTAATCTCAGCAGCGAATAAAGTAGTTATTCTAGCAGACGATACCAAATTTGTCAAGCTACTGACTCAGCCTGTTCCGATAGAAATTCACAAGTTTGCCCGCTCCTTTTTGTTGAAGAGGTTAAAGGAAATTGGAGGAAGTCCGAAGCTTCGAACGATGGACAAGGGATATCCATACGTCACCGAAAATGGAAATCTAGTCCTTGATACTTCGTTCAACTCAATCGGAAACATTCGGACAAAAGAGATCGACTTAAAGAACATTCCTGGAGTGTTAGAGGTAGGACTCTTTACCAGGGCAAACATATATTACAATGCAAAAAAAGATGGTTCCTTCGAAATTATCCAACCAAACAGATAATGGGTTTGACTGCTATCAACACAGGATAAAAATTAGGCCGCTGTTCGAACAAACTCTCCGTACCCGCAAGTGTTTTTATCAACTTGTCCGTTCTCCATGATAACACGTCCCCTTACGATAGTGAACACGGGCCAACCCCGCAATTCCCATCCCTCGTAGATTGAGTAGTCCGAGTACGATTGAAGGATCTCTGGGGTGACCTTCTGCACCAAATCCAAATCGATAATTGTCACGTCCGCATCAGAACCTTTTTCTATAGTACCCTTCTTCGGATACAGGCCGAAGATTCTTGCAGCATTATAGCTCGTCACTTCTGCAACCCTTTCCAGACTGATTCTACCTTCATCTACACCCTTACTTAACAAGACCGGTAACAAAGTGGCGATTCCCGGAAATCCTGCTTTCGCCGACCATATGTCTCCTTGCCCTCTTTTTATTAATGATGTATTGGCAACATGATCCGATCCCACTGTATCAATGATGCCATTCATTAGCCCAAACCACATAGATTGTACGTCGATTTTCGTCCTCAATGGAGGTACAACCTTTCCTGTAACATCGCAAAAATCACTAGTATGTGTCAAATAGTGCGGACAAGTCTCGGTATATAAAATCGAGTTACCTTTTTCTTGTTCTGTTAGAATTGAATCCAATGCTGTTCCGGATCCTATATGTACAAAGTATATTGTTGAGCCGAACTCCCTAGCGTATGCTCCTACCTTCGCTATAGCATTCGCCTCAGATGATGGCGGTCGGCATTCTGACCATACCCTTAAACTTGCTATTTTCGTTCCGGTCAGTTCGCTTTGGATTTGTTTTTGTTTTTGAAGTCTCGAGCACATGACCTGGTCCTCGGCATGAACAAGCACGGGCGATTGTCTCATGGATGCCTCCTGGACTATGTCTGAAATAATTTGATCACTAATGTTCACCTCTCGTTCCACCATCTCATGTGTGCCAGGTTCAATATCAATAAGAATACGATTCACATCTTGTCCTAGGTTGGCGTAAATTTTAAACGAGTTAATTCCAAATTTCTTTTTTAAATACTGAATATCCTTTACCTGTTCGGGTCTTAGGATTGACGCATGAATCGAATAATCAACATGATGCGTGAACTCGCTTGCCCGAAGATGCTTTTCGATATTTTCATACCTATCGTACAACCTGAGCATTCTCATCATGGTCGTGACACCGCCTATTGCAGCAGATCTCGACTCCGTTTTTGCTGCCTCTTCTATGGGCGTGTATACACCGTAGTGAACGTGAGGGTCTATAATTCCAGGCAGGACATATTTCCCCTCCGCGTTTATTTTCCTCGATGCTTGGACGCTCTGAGTTGATTTTGTGAGTGCCTTGATCTTGCCGTTTTCAATCATAACATCTGTTTGAACCATTCCCACCTTCGGAATCACCACTCCGGCGGCATTTGTAATCAAAACGTCGCACGTGTTCTGCATCATTTAGAGTATCGAGAACTGATGCATTTTCGTTGGATTCAAAGGAAACAGCTCGTACAGATTAGAAAAAGTTAAGCAGCTGACTCATGAATCTTTCCATTTTATTGAGCAACCAACTGACGGATCAAAAGGTTTTTCTATCTTTTCGCCGTTCAATATTTTTTTTACGTTGTTTTCCATTACCTGTACTTTGGGATGCATGTCAGGCTCCAATGCGTCATTTATTCTTCCATGAAAGACGAGTTTGAGCTCGGAGTCGAAAAGGAATGGATCCGGTGTGCAAACTGCGCCGTAGGCCTTTGCGATATTTTGAGTGTCATCTATAAGGTACGGAAAATTTAGGGTATTTTCCTTTGAGAAGGTTACCATGTTGTCAAAACCTTCTCCGTCGTAATTGGGATCATTGCTGTTTATCCCAACCACCTGCAGTTCTTCCGTTCTGAAGATTTGCTGCAGGCTAACTATATCTTTTATCCGTGCTTTTACATAAGGACAATGATTACATATGAAGACTACGAGCACTAACTCACTCTTAAAATCCTTCATTGAATATAATTTATTGTCGACTCCTTTGAGTCTGAAATCAGGCGCCTTTTCGCCAACTTTTAGTAGTTGACTCGAAACTGTTCTCGCCATTAATGCTATTTGCATCTCTTTAAGCTTTTAAAACTATCGCAGTTCTTCAGTTTAGAACCGAATTATCCCGCAGCTATATCATAATAACATCTTTATCAAATACGGGACATATATTCAGGACAATGCTAAACAATCGGCAGCGACGACTGTTGCCTCGTTCCGCACGGAGATCTCGGAAACCTATGCAGGATAAAAGGCTCAAAGGGTATCCGAGAGGCATCTGGGTAAGGTGCGGCTACAGCAACTGTTCTTTTGAATGGGAGTATTTTGGAGGCCACCGATGGGCTGAGTGTCCTGTATGTCACAGTACGACGAAAGTAGCAAATGGAAGAAGAAACTACGAACAGTGAAGGAAATACCATCATCAGCTCCTGCATCCTTTAAGATCATGACCCACATAAAGAACAACCTGTCTGGATTGTTCATGATGGTCTAAAGGAAGTTCGTAAGTTTATCATTTAAAATCAGCGAAGTAAAATTAAGAATTTCGAAGATGGAAGTTAAGATCTTAATCAAGATTTGTCGGAAAATAAATTCATGCTACACCAAAGATATAGAGGGAATATTGTAGGAGCAAATGTAGTCACCCCATTCTAGTAGAAGCTACTGCGAGGCTCGTGTCTTAAGTAGAACTTACTACCTGCATAGCGCCGAAAATAGCATTGACGAGTTGGCGATCCTATGCCTCTAGCCATCAATTTAACTGATCAACCACCACCTATAGTCCCGCCAATACTACCCCCTACATTTTCTTGATAGACATCAATTAATTCATTTAAAATGTCATCATAGTTCACATCCTTCTTCTTGTAATGCATTACATCTTGTAACACAGAGGTGAGGCGCCTATACGTTATTTCTTCTATCCTCAGAGTCCTCATTATTTACTTCAATTCAGTCAAATTCGTATATTTACTCATTTCGAAAATCTTGTCTGAGTGGGGTCGGCCGGATTTGAACCGACGATCTCCAGCGCCCAAGGCTGGAATCATACCAAGCTAGACAACGACCCCAATCCAAAAATTACGTTATGTGGCAAGAGTCCTATTTCATCAATATAATTCTAACTTTCTCGACGGCAATAGCTCTATATACCATCTTTACTCAAAAATGTTATGACGCATGAATTTTTTTGACTCCTATCAGCGTGCGGGCAAGATCGCATCTGAAGTACGTGAAAGGGCTCGGAAAAAATATCACGTAGGAATCACTGTGTTTCGTATCTGCGAAACAATAGAAGCTGAAATACGAGAGAGGGGGGGTACACCCGCATTTCCAGTCAATGTTAGCCTGAATGACATCGCCGCTCATTATACTGCGGAACCTAATGATATACTGGAAGTGAAGGATCGCGATATTTTGAAAATCGATATCGGAGTACAGGTTGATGGATATATTGCAGATACGGCTGTTACCGTGTGCTATGATCCGAAGTCCGATGCATTGGTGAAGGTTGCCGAAATGGCCTTAAATGAAGCAGTCAAGGTGACTAAGGCTGACACCAAATCTAATGAGATAGGGGCCGTTATCGAGAGTACGATAGTTAAACACGGCTTCAAACCGATCCAAAACTTGAGCGGCCATTCTTTGGAACGTTATACTATTCATGCTGGTAGGTCAATACCTAACATTAAAACCATCGGTCCTTCGTTTAGCTTGTCTTCCAACCAAGCCTACGCTGTAGAACCATTCGTCACAACTAAAGATGGCCAAGGCGTAGTATACGAAGGTAAAGTGCGCAACATTTTCAGCATAACTTCTCGCAAACCGTCGAAGAACCAAGAGGCCGACATTTTCTTAGATCAGTTGTGGAATAAATTTAAAACATTGCCTTTCGCCATTAGGTGGATTACTGATTTATACGATGAACCAAAGGCCCGTCAGTTGATAGAAGTTTTAGTGAGGAAAAGAAATGTGCACGCGTATCCCATTCTAGTAGAAGGTAATCGAAAGCTCGTTTCTCAGGCAGAACATACCTTGATTCCATCTAGCAACTTTACTTACGTCACGACGCTCTGAGAGGGGCGTTTGCTCGCTATCTATCTTTCGGATTTCTTTTCTTTTTCTGCAGGATATTCGCCATATATTGCAGTAGTAATGGCAATTCCAGAGCATGCTTTGCAGGTTGAACCTGATTTATAGATGTAGTCGCCATCTAGAAAGTTCCTCTTAATTTTGTGATTGCAATTTTGACATGTCTCCTCTGTGTAAATTATAGGACTATTGCCCTTCCTTTTTCTCTCAAAAAATAACACTTATTGTCCTACCCCCGCCGTATTACCAACGCCGATAACTAGAATAGAATCGCCTTCCAGCGTTTTATCTTCGATGACTGCGGAGACGGTATTAATTAACTTATCAAAAGAATCAGAAATCTCTTTTCTCATCACTGTGATCGCATCCTGGACCGATTGTTTAACTATTATTGCATATATCGGGATACTGAATTTAGTTGCGACATCTTCTATCTGGTACCTTTCGACTCCTATACCGCCTATAGCAGAGCCTACGCCCTCAGCTATCGCGCCTGTCTTTTCTCCTTCTAGCTTCAAGGCAGCATCTATCATTATGATAGCATCTATCCTTAGACCTAGTTCTGCAACCAATCGGTAAACTGCTTCGCCAGGACGCCCGACGCTCCCAGCAGGTCCTTCAGCCTTGAGCATATACAATTTTCTTCCCAGACGAACCTCTTCGCTATATACCGTTTCTCTAGCGATTGTTTTTTTTTCTTTTCCAAGCATCATTCTTCCGACTACCATCGGACCAATGCCATCTCCTATCGGTAGTCCCTTCTTAAATGCGCTTATTGCGCTTTCTAAGGCCTCTGCTTCTTGTAACAGTAAAGGCATTACCATTTGCAGTTGTACAAGTACGAACATACCAGTCGTCCGTTTTCCCATCAGATAAAAGTGCCTCACGATCTTGTAAATCATATTTAGAGCGGTGGCGGCCTCCAGAATATTCTCTATGCGTGAAGCCTGCCATTCTGTCATACCTTCCGCCATCCTCTTGATTTCCGATCGTATTCGTTCATCCTTGATTCTCATCACATGATCAAGTTTTCGAATGATGCCTTGGGGATCAAGGTCTACTGGCATAATTGCAAAATACTCAAGGAATTTGTCGATTCTCTCGCTTGGGTCAGCAGTAGGCGTAATCGAGGTTTTGATGTAATCAATTACTTCCTTCCTGGCCGTCTCTTTCATAGTTTTTAATCTAGTCAGTGATTTTGATACGTCACCCAATATCATCCATGCCTGAAATTTCTGTCCGTATATCATTAATACTATAATGGGTGCAAACCACAGAATATACACTAAAGGACTATTATTGGAATCAAAACCGCCAGGTCCGAAGAGACCTCCTAATAGTAGAACCGGAACCGTAAGCATTGTTTATAGTCTATTCCATGCTGAATGGATTTTCTGCCCAATTAAAGGTTACTTTGTAAATGGCTTTCGCTGTTCAATAGCTAACGCCACTGGATAGCGTTAAGCAAATATCACCTAAATGAATTCGTCGAAGGCAAAAAGTATATGTATTTATTGATCAGTAGAGCAAAAAGTTATCATGGTAGCCGGTGCAATTCCAAATTTCGATACTTTTGTATGGATTTCTGTCGGGCTTTTTATAGTAGGCCTGATCGGCACAATGGTTTATGAAAGGTCCAGTTCGAAAGCGAAACGTCAGCAACCTCAACCACAATCACAAAGACAGCCAGGGCATCCAGGAACAAATACTGACATTGAATGAAAATGATTCAATAGAACAGTTATTAGCCCAAAAATTCAGGAAAGAAGGATTCGAATCTCTCACAACTATCCAGCAAAAAGCCTTGCCAATTATGGCTAGGAGGATCAATTGCCTTTTAGTTGCACCTACTGGTGCTGGCAAAACAGAGGCTGCTGTCATACCAGTGGTCACCATGTTGTCGACTAGCGCCAGACCCCCAGACAAAATTCGAGCAGTCTACATCACTCCGTTACGGGCGCTGAATAACGATGTATTCAGAAGAATTGTCAGATACGCTGAATCGGAAAATATGCGAGTGCAAATTAGACACGGTGACACTACAACTAGGGATAAGAAAAAAATTGTAGAATCGCCTCCGGATATCCTCATTACTACACCGGAATCCCTTGGCGTGGTTCTTTCAAGTGAGAGAATGCTCCTAGCACTGCAGAATCTCGAGTGGATTATAATCGATGAGGTTCATGAGCTCATTGCTAATGAACGCGGCGCACACTTGTCAATTGGACTAGAGAGGCTACAAGCGGCTAGCTTGGAACGTGTTACCAGAATTGGCTTGTCAGCTACAGTTGGAAATTTAGCGGAAGCCGGAAAATTCGTTTCCGGAACTCACAGAAAACATGCCGTCCTTGTAGACAGATCGGGTAGAGAATATGATATTCGTTTGGAATACATCCAGGGGTCGTTTACTAACGTGGCCCATTTTATCATAGAATATATCGTATCAAACAAAATAAGTGGGTCTGTTTTGATATTTACCAATACAAGAGACGAAGCGGAGTACCTAGCTACGGTCTTGAAAAATCAAAGTGAAGTGAAAGTCGATGTTCATCATGGCTCGTTATCCAGAGAAATGCGGCAGGAAACAGAACAGAGACTAAGAGTAGGTGATGCGGGTGTCATAGTCTGTACCTCGTCCTTAGAACTTGGATTGGACATTGGTTCCATAGATCTCGTGATGCATTATGGATCCCCTCGACAGGTTTCAAAGTTAGTACAAAGGGTCGGCCGAAGCAGGCACAGGCAAACTAGCCACGCAAAGGGACTGATTGTAACAAACAACGCTGACGATGAATTAGAAGCATTAGCAATAATTCGAAGAATGAAAAGGGGTTCGATTGAGGAACAAACGATGCATGTCAACGCGCTTGATGTCGTGGCTCATCATTTAGTGGGTCTGTGTCTGCAGAATAAGGGCATGGTTGAACTCCCAAAGGCATTTGATCTGATAACGAGAGCATACCCGTTCAGTCGCACTAGCATTTATGACTTAGAAAGCTGCGTTGAGATTCTTGACAACAATGGAATAATCAAATTTGATAGAGAGGCAGGTACGTACCGCCGGAGAATTAAGGCTTACCGGTATTACTTCGATAATCTTTCCATGATTCCTCATGTGCTAAAATTCGAAGTCATCGATACAATAACTAAACGAAAGGTAGGAACACTCGACCAGCAATTTGTAGAAGACTACGCTGAAAAGGGGAATGTTTTCGTTCTTAAGGGTTCCCAGTGGAGAATTATTTCGATCGACGAGAAAAGAATGCTAGTCAACGTGGAACCTCTGCGTGGGGTTGCAATAAACGTTCCGTACTGGGTGGGCGAAATGATCCCAGTAGACTACACGACCGCGCAAGAAGTAGGCACTGTACGTCGGCATGCAATGAGAAGCATACTCAAACTTTCCAATCATGCCTTACAAAATAGTGTAAATGCTCTAGGAGTGATACCCGATTCGAATAACATTGTGGTCGAAAGCTGTATTTCGAAAAACACACTCGTCGTTCATTCAATGTTTGGTACCAAAGTTAATAACACCATAGCTACTCTTCTTTCTACTATTCTATCTTCACAGCTCGGCTACATCGTCGAGACTAGATCAGACCCTTATAGAATTATGCTAACGTCAAATGCCAGAATAGGAAAAGCCCACATAGAAAGCGTTTTTAGAGATTCATATGAATTTGAGTCTGTCATTATTGCTTCATTCGCGGGTACTCATGTCATGAACTGGAAGGTATGGGCAGTCGCAAAGAGATTCGGAATGATTAATAGAGATGTCTTATACGACAAGAAAGTTGCCCGTCTGATATACGAAAGGTATTCGAAGACACCGATAAGTAAGGAATCAATAAGAGAGCTAATGCACGACAAATACGACGTCGAAAAAACAACAAAAGTTTTCCAGAGCTTACAGACTGGATGTTGCCGTATACATTGGATTGAAGTAACTGACTTTTCGGACTTGGCACAACCAATACTTGAACACCATGCAAAATTTTCTGCAAACCCATTAAGCGTTGAAAGAGGGATCATTGAACTCGTAAAAGAAAGACTAGAAAAAACTAAGCACAAACTGATTTGCATACGCTGTGCAAAGTGGGAGAGAACAATCGATACCGTACAAATACCTGAAAAGTTATTTTGTCCACTCTGCCGATCGAGGTTGATTACCGCAACCTTCTGGTCTGATAATGAGCTAACAAAGATTATTTCGAAGAGACTAAATGGAAGTAAGTTACAGCCTGAAGAGGAGCACCGATTCGATCGTGCATGGAAAGTTGCCTCACTTATCAACAATTTTGGCAAGAAGGCGCTGATAGTATTGGCAGGTTACGGAGTAGGTGCCGATGCCGCGGCTCGTATCCTTCGAAATTATATCGACGATGAGGGAATTTACAAGAGTGTGTATGAGGCTGAGAAGCAGTATGTGCTGACCCGCGGGTTCTGGAACGACTAATTCAGCCTAGGAGCTAGTTATGTTACGATTACGTAATTTTGACTAGAGAAGAGTCCGGCTTTAATGTAAGCTCCGTTTTGCCACTCATCCCTTTAGTTCCTGTCGCGCCCAGGACTCGTATCCGGTCACCTACTACCAGGTTGGCCACAGAAGAACTTTGCTGGCGCCAGCCTACTAGTCGAGTTTCCCCAGTATCGTCTCCAATCAATGTGTCGCTTACGGTAACTAATTCACCGTTTTTAGTATTTACTTCGGTCATATTTGGAGATTGTAAAACGATCGCCTCTAAAATGTAAGGAGAGTCTGAGATTTCAACGTCTTTGATTTTTGATTCGAACACCGACATTTTTGGAAACGACGCTTCGTCCTCGATTACCC
>CAKOFP010000285.1 GCA_933226995.1 Candidatus Nitrosopolaris rasttigaisensis
ATGTGGACAATCAATTCTTATTTTATTTTAAAATTTTCTTATATATGTAATTCTACAAACTTTAAATAAGTTAAACTTAAATTTTTAACTCAAAGATGGATCAAGGTCTCAAAACTTGATTTTCGTATCAGCACGTCTAGATGATGAAACTCTACTGACAAGTGAAAAAGCAAATGAGTGAGCAAATAAAAAACAGAATCGAAGATGCAAACAGACAAGCAGTAGAAAGAGTTCTCAAATCCAGACCTATCCTTGTTGACATAAAACCAGCAATAGAAGTTCTTTCAGGTATGAAAAAAAATTCAATATTCCATGCTGGTCCGCCAATAGAGTGGAAACGAATGAGTGGTCCGATGCGAGGTTCTATCGTCGCTACGATGATCTTTGAACAGTTAGTTGAAAGCTGGGATGAAGCTGTTAAATTGATAGAAAGTGGGCAGATTGAGTTTTCCCCAAATCATGACCATGATGCCGTCGGACCTATGGCTGGCGTCATTTCTCCTTCAATGCCCGTCTTGGTAGTAAAGAATGAAAAATTTGGTAATACGTGTTTCGGCCGCCTTGTAGAACAGAAGGTCCAGTTTGGAGTTTTCGACGAAGATGCCGTTCAAATTCTACAATTTTGGGCCAAAACGTTAGGTCCGGCACTTGGAAAGGCAATACGGTACAGCAAGGGAATAGACCTCAAATCGTTAATGGCTAGAGCACTTCATATGGGTGATGAATTACATAATAGGCCTGTCGCTGGTACCGCTTTGTTTGCAAGTATAATTACGCCTTATCTAATAGATGTATTAGATAGAGAAGAACTAGTGAAGGTCACAAAATTTTTCTCGACAAATGATATCTTCTTCCTTTGCATGAGCATGGCTGCTTGCAAAACCATAATGAATGCCGCACGTGATATCGAGTATAGTACTCTTGTTATAGCGATGGCAAGAAATGGAACCGACTTTGGCATAAAAGTCAGCGGCCTAGGAAATGAGTGGTTCATAGGACCGGCTCAGATGATCGAGGGAAGATACTTCCCAGGTTATAAACATGGAGACGCAAATCCTGACATCGGAGACAGTGCTATAACTGAAACTGCAGGAATTGGCGCTTTTGCATTAGCAAACTCGCCTGCAATTTTGTCGCTTATAGGAGGGTCCGCCGAGGATGCTATCAAATACACAAAACAAATGCGTGAAATAACAATGACTCTGAATGACACTTTTTCAATCCCGATACTTGATTTTCAAGGTACGGCAACCGGAATCGATATCAGAAAAGTGGTAAAGACAGGGATTTTGCCAGTTATTGATACCGCAATGGCTCATAAGCAAGCCGGGATTGGTATGATAGGGGCAGGAGTAGTGAGACCTCCACTTGAGGCGTTCAAGCAGGCTCTGTACGCTTTTGGTCGGAAATATAGGTTATAGAATAAAAATAACCGAGCAGTCTTTATGAGGTTTCCACAAGACTATCTCTTTGAATCTACTCGGCAGGACTAAAGAGCCTAAATATTTTTCTTAGAATTATTACCTTAATACCGGGTACTAGTCATATTACTACATCGAGGTCCTTTCCAGTGAGGGTGGCAAGAATTCTAAACCGTGATCATGAAACATTTACGATCATCAATGAAGAAGGGAAGACTATCACGAGGGACGAAATTGTAAGACAGTTCCGATTAGCTGTACCATCTGACTTGGAGGAATTTCTGTTTGGTGAATATCTTCATAAGATAAAAGATCATCTGAGCAAGTTATCATTTATTCATGACTTACACGAATTCAAAGTTCTTCCACCAATATTAAAATCATTCAAGATAATATGCTTGGCTTTCAATTATACAGATCAATCTACTTGGATACGTTTCGGTGAAACGCCTCCTAAAGAACCTGTTATTTACATTAAACCACGAACAAGCCTTATCGGACCAATGGATGACATAGTCTGTCCAAGATTTGTGAAGCAGCTAGATTATGAGGGAGAGTTGGCCTTCATCATAGGCAAGAAATGTAGTAAAGTCAGTAGGCATGATGCACCAAGCTATGTTGCAGGGTATTTTGTACTAAATGATGTTTCCGCACGTGATGTTCAATTTATTGATAAGCAGTACACTAGAGCAAAAGGCTTTGATACGTTTGGGCCATGTGGACCGTGGCTAACTACCAGTGACGAGATTCCCGATCCTTGCAATCTTCGTATAACAACAAAAGTAAATGGAGAAATCAGACAGGATTCATCTACCAAAAATCTTGTGCTAAAGGTAGATGAAATAATACATAGCCTAAGCAAGGTGATGACACTTGAGGCTGGAGATATAATATCGACAGGCACCCCAAGTGGCACGGCATTGTCTTTGTCTACACATAGTTGGAAATATCTGAAACATAATGATGTAGTCGAAGTTGAAATAGAAAAACTTGGTAAAATCAGAAACAGAGTCTTGTTTGTGGATTAGAGAAAGTTTACCGAAGAGGCAACTGAATTATGATTGTGGGTAAAGACATAGATGTGCGAGTACTTATGGCTCGCCTCAGCGCAATAAGAAAAAATCAGCCAAGCAAATAAACCAACAACTATCTGCGAAACCTCTGTTTGGTAAGTAGCTCTTCATTTGGAAATAGACCCCTTATATTTTGAGCTTCCGCTTGCAGCTACAAAATATATGACGCAGCCACTCTTTTTCCTGCCGGGTGTCCCCATACGGCCTCGCAAATTATAATGTAAATATTCACTTAATATCGCCCCCCCCACCTTAAGCATTCGAAAAGAGTCGATATATGGTCTTGAGAAGAGGGAATTGAAAATTTTTGAACACGAGGAGCTTCACGACAATATTCTGACTAAACTTGAAGTAAAAGGTAGAGTCCTTTTCTACTCGGAGAAAATTTACATACCATATTCCACTGCAATCATGATAGTAGTGTATCATATTATTGCTTCAATTGGATAACTTTTGGTCGATTTAGGTTACAGGTTATAAAAATTGGGCTACACTTTTTTATTGATTTTATCGAGATAAGCTCTATAATTGAGCGTGAAATCATGGTTTATTGAGGTCAAAAAACCAAAGATGAGAAAAGATGGTAACGATGCATAGTCTTATGTTGTACTGAAATGACAAGACGAAAATTGCAAATTAAATCTGCTCTGTGTGGGAAGAAAATAATTAGTGAAGAACAAAGTAAGGCAATTGAAGAAAAGATTAATGGTACAGGTTATACCTTCGACAATCCTGATTGTGATGTTGAAAAAATTTCGGCATCCAGTTGTTTAATAGTTGTTAAAAAGAAGCGTCTGATAACGTTATCTTGAATTATATTGTTTCGTAGCCCTTCAAAAAACTTGATTTGTTGATATAATATTAGATGATTGCTGACGTGTGCTATCAGTTTCTTGAATGTATTCGACAGTATTGGTTTTAGGCTTTATTGCCTCTGTCGCATCAGTTCCTGCTTCCGATAGTACAAGTACTAGTGGATTTCCCGTGCTCTAATACGAACCTAATAGCATTGTCAACCACAGTAGCATTAGTGAGTAAATCTAGTTTCATTACATAGCATCCTTTGGCTAAAGATAATGCTCGTATCTTTTCTCTTCGCAAATCTCCTCGAATTAAGAAAAAATAAAGCTGTCAGAGATATAAGGCTGCTTAAAGATCGATTTAATCAGATTTTGACGAATTTCTTCTAGGCTGTTCAGGGTGGAATTATCTAGATACTTCAGATAAAGTATTCTATCCAGACAAAGATACCAAACGGCTTATTGTTACAACAATTCTTCTTTTTATTGATTGATACGAGGGAAATTCTCGTACTGAAAAGACACAAAGCCATCAATCTGAAAAGAATAATAACTTACTGCAAATAAATCAATCAATGGTAAAAAAAATATTAATGGCCATTGATAGATCAGGCTACAAAGAAAGAATAACAACTTTTACAATATCCTTGGCCAAAGCACTTGGGGCAGAGGTAACGGCCGTCCATGTAATTGACAGATCTTCTTTCGAGCCAGCAGCTGATGCTTACGGCAATTATATGGGAGTACAGATTGGACCTCTTGAAGAGGCCTTAAGAAAACAAGCCGAAGAGTTACTTAGTGAGGCTGAGCAATTCGGAAAGAAAGAAGGTGTCAAAGTAGACAAAGAGGTTATTGTAGCCTCGCCTTCGGCTGCAATAATTGATTATGCAAAAATGAATAACATAGATCTCATTACGGTAGGCACCATGGGTATGACCGGCTTGAAACAGTTTCTTTTAGGGAGTGTTGCCAATAACGTGATCACCCATGCACATTGTCCTGTACTGGCTGTCAGATAAAGTGGTATTAGACGTTAGGGCTGCCTGAGGGTGGAGTTACAATATTCCAGATAGGTAGAGTGTGTAGACAAACTAGGAGTTAGATTACAATCTTATCCATTGTAAAAGGCGAGTGTGTTGCGTTCTCTGGCTGACGTGTTTTGCTTCTTTGGGAACGAGAGCGATATCAGGCTGTAATAGACGCGTATGTGGCCAAGAATGAAAACATGCAGATAGCTTTAATCTCAACTCGTAGAGGAGATACCACTAAGTAGGGATATTCCCTGGTCGCATGTGACGGATTTGATGAACTCTCTATGGGTTAAAGGATCTCTTGTCGGTCCTACCGATGGAAAAGGATCAGGAGCATGCTCTGAACAGGATTAGGGATAAAGCTATGAAGGTAAAGCCAATAGCAAGTAAGTATCTGGGGTTCTATTTAGGCTCCCCAATCGGGGATTAAAGTCTAAAAAGTAATGAATACATGGCCGGATTAAGACGTTCTAATGGATGCTATAACAATGAAGCGATGAGTGTCCATAGCCTAAAGCTACCATCAAACGGTCATGAAATACTAAATACGTCCTACTCTCCATAACTTAAGCCTAAATTAGAGTAGCCAGTCCTTTAGATGTAATTCCGTTATTTTTAAAAAGCAAAATCCCAAATTAACTCCAGTCCTGTAGTGGTTCCTGTTTCCTGTTTAAATGAGTCGGGTCTTAACGCCTTTGAAGAACGAGTGTCATGTTTATTAGTTTCTATATCCCCCTTCTAATTATCTTTTTCAATCTGTCCTTTCATTGGTTGTCATAAGAGAATGTGGAGCAACTTCGAATCATTTAGTAGAAA
>CAKOFP010000286.1 GCA_933226995.1 Candidatus Nitrosopolaris rasttigaisensis
ATATAATATGATGATAAATCGTGTCTTTCTGTGGTCAGATTGGGGCTGCAAAAATAACACACCTCAATTGCTTGAATTCACGTATATTTACATTCTCCAGCTCTCTACTTGGGTCGATTGCTCTTCTCCGTACCAAAAGCCACCATTTCTTTCTCTACAAACAGTCATATCAATACCAAAGCCTCTTAACATCTAATTATTTAACAAATATCTACTTTAAACGTCAACAGAATAAGAAGGCTTGTATTATATCTCGAAGCATTAGATCAAACTATCGGAATTAGTTTAGGGATGGTGTATGTGTTAAAAAATCTACATATGGTCAGCGGCACTGAAAACCCAGTTGTGGTCATTAAGAAGTTTAATTTTATGGAAATGAGAGCGCGAAAACAGGATCTCTATTTGGGTTGCCCAAAGGATCGATCGAATTACTGGAAGTATCCCCATTTGCTCTTTATAATAGTGGTAATACGCAGGCTACTGCCAAATTTGCATATCCCATCGCAATGAAATCAAATACTCACAACCCTTAATTGCTATCAATGTTATATTTCACTGAATAACATATGCCTGATGAAGTTCCAGACACAGATGAAGAGTATGTTTTGGCAAAAATAAGCTATGTCGGTTTTGCAGACGAGCGGGGGCTAGAAGGCGTTGTTATATTAAAGACGTTTGAGGGGAAGGAATTTCCAATGCGTGCTTTTTCAGGGGAGGTTGCCAGGCATATAGTACGCTTCCGAGACGGCGATAAAAATACCATACCGACAATCTACAATCTCGTTGAAGAGATAGCAGTTATCCAAGACTTACTTCTGATGGAAGTGAGAGTTTATCAAAGCGGTTCAGTTCTACGGGCAAATCTATACTTTAAAAGTAGAAAGGAGAATTTAGTGTTGAGAAATTATCGTGCCTCAGATTCAATCGCCTTAGCGGCTTACTACGATGTACCAATTAAGGTAAGAAAGAAGTTATTTGAAGAGGCAATACAACAGTAACTTGGGTATTAACTTGACTAAAGATGTCGAGAAGATTGAATAAAAACACATTTGAAATCTTCTCTAAACTCTCCAAGTAACACTATTTCGCATGTTGGTTTATGCCAACGTCTGACGAGGCTTCATAAATTTCGGGTTAATAACTCACCGATTCGATTCGTTCAAGGACAAGGCGAAAGAACTAATATTTTCTGACACTCTTATTCATACAGAACAAAATGATTCAAAATATCGCGAGAATAAGATTATTACTATGTTTGGTGTTTACGTTAAGTGTACTGGGTTATCGCGGCATCGGTTCCACAACTATAGACAAGATGGTGCAATGACTTGAATTGTCTTATTACCATGATCAGTTGGATTAAGTGATTGGCACGATCTACTAAAAGTTAAATTCCGAAGCTTGTTGTGTCAGGGTTATGCTTCAGAATTACATCAAACCCAAGCAAGGCCACGATAAGTGTTATTGCTAAGAAAGATCAACCGCAAACCGTAAAGACCTATACTGATTATGATCATCAAGCAATATCTCTGCCAAGTGCTTGGTTATATCAGATGCGCTTAACACGCCGGTAATTCTATTATCTGCTTCTAAAATAATCAATCTCTTTATCTTGTTTTTAGTCATTACTCTTGAGGCAATCTCGATTGAGTCGTAAGACATGATCGAGATAAGTGGGGTAGACATTATTTCTTCTACTTTGATTCTGCTTGACGCGACATTTTTGAGGCAAACACGTTTTACCATGTCCCGCTCAGTGATGATTCCCATCGGTTGTCTTTTTTTATCTATCACAATTATTGAACCCACTTTATTCCTCTTCATCAGGTCCGCAACGTCGTAAGCTGTCTTTCCCGAATCTGCAAATATTGTGACAATCTCCTTACGTGATGCTATTTCATTGACTGTACTCACAAGATAGTTTATCGATAGGTTATTTTTTTAGATTACGTAGAATTGTACTCCAGTCATCTGCCAAGCATAACCCATTAGTATCTGTGAACCCATACTTTTCATACGTAAAACGCGTACAAGGTCAGTACGGCGCACACAATTATATATCCTTACGATACTAAGTATTCATACTAGTACATCGGGTCAGCAGAGATGACTTTGCGCGAGAATATCGAGGATCTTCGTACCAGAATCCCTCGCATAGTAATTGCGATTACAGTTCTCACCATTTTTTCTATAACCTTTGGCTTTCGACCATTTGAATTTAATGGGGTTCACTTTGTGTTCTATTACCCATACCTAGACGTATTTCATGATTTTGCCATCTAAATTACTTCATCTATGCAGGCCATGCTCCTTTTGCCAGGCAAGCTCTCTATGCTCAGCTATGTGTTTCAATGTTGATTGGTATAATAACCTCAGTGCAGATAATTATCAGGTGGATATATGGTTTTATTTCCCAAGCATTTGACAAACAACCAAAGGGAGCAGGAATAATAAGTGTATTTTACCTCCGATCTCCTTGTTCGTGGTTGTATTGCCCTCTCCTATTTTGCAATAATTCCATTCGCGCTTAATTTTCTCTTAAAGTACGGGCAGGCTATCGGTGTAGAAACGTTTCTTAATAATCAACGATTTTATAGAATTTGTACTACAATTCTTTCTGGGCTTTGGAATTGCGTTTGAGCATCCTATTGTCGTGTTTGCAATTTCTATACTGCCTTAATTGGTGTTAAATTTTGTAGAAATAATTTTCGGTATGCTATTATTATTTTGGTAATTTTCGGTGCTATAATAATGCCCGATGGAAGTGTCTATGAGAGTTGGAATTATGGCTACTGAGAAAGGAGAAGAGAAGGAGTATAGGATCGTCAAGTCCATAGGCTTCTAAATTACATTAAGAATTAACACTTAAATCATCAATGTTGTCAATACTACATAATGTTCTTCGAATTAACGACGCTTATAATGGCTATAGTCAACAGCGTGGAGGTGATAATCATCATCCTTATTGGGGTAATTCTCATTTTTGGAGTCAAGAAGATCCCTGAACTTGCTAAGTCTTTTGGGAAGGCGACAACAGAATACGAGAAGGCTAGAATTGAGGCAAGAAGGGAGCTTCAACAGATCAGAAACCAAGACACAGGTGTTGTAGGGAGGGAAAAACTAGAAGCAATTGCCGAGACTCTTGGAAT
>CAKOFP010000287.1 GCA_933226995.1 Candidatus Nitrosopolaris rasttigaisensis
GAACGGTTATCGCACGAGGGACAGAAATACGTCCGAAATAATCACTCTTTAGCATCTGTTGTAAAAACAGTAATGACTTGCTACTGCTAAGAAGCTCGTGTGATAAATTTCGCAATCCAAGGTAACAAGGAGTATTACGATTAGTTCTATCAATACTATCGGATAGTTATAATTACCAGAGACGAAGGATATTTTCACACGCTTGAGAATTCTGCATCTCTCACATGAATCCCTGCCTGATTGGAGGATTGAAAAGGCTGCAATATCTGCTTTAAACGATAGTCATGAGGTAGCCTTCGCAGGCAAATACCCAAAAAATTACAATAACGAAATCTTTTCTGAACTATATAGCCTGGTTTGGACCGCTAAAGCCAGGTTCGGCATTCCTTTCTATTGGCGTTCTGTGAAAAAGCAGCTTGAAAAAATAATCCGGGAAGCAAGACCAGATATTGTCCATGCACATAATCTTTTTTCAGCTAAAATGATCTCGGAGTTCGATATGCCTTTCGTATACGATGATCATGAATATTGGCCCATTCAGGCAAAGTTATTGAAGGAGGTAGGAAATCTAAATGCATTACCTAAGACAGAGGCCGTTCTATCAGTCTTTGATTTACCGAAAAGAATCAGACGCAATTTTATTAATAATCACGCGATAAAATTGTGGACAAAATGGGAAGGCGAAGTCGTTTCCTCACGCCCAACAATCACTGTGTCTTCTAAAATTGCAGAGGAGATGAAGGCGACTGCTAGTAACACCAAGAAAATCTTCGTTGTTCCAAATTTTCCTCTTCGAACCGAATTCGATGGATTTAGAGAACCACTCCGTCATGCGAGATTGTCTTGTACTTATGATGGGGGAGATGCACATAACAAAGAGAGATATACACATCTCAACAGGGAGGTACTTGCCGAACTATTTAGTAACCATGATATCGGCAACCTGACGATTATCGGATCGGAAGATGTCTCTTCAGAAAATGTTAGGTACACGGGCTATCTCAAGAGAGATTCTATGTATGTGGAGATGTCCAAACATTCCATTGGTTTGATTCCATTTAAGAAGCATTGGTCGCATGCGTATCTTAATCCTAACAAGGCTTATGAATATGCGCATGCTGGGCTTTATGTGATGTCTACCAGTTCTCTGACGACAATACAGCAAACCCTGAAAGACAATTGCTCAACATTCGAGGATTATGAAACGCTAGTACAGCAACTAGAGTATTTCAAAGGCAATCCAGATGTTTTGTATAACAAACGACTCAGGATATTTGAGTTTGCTCAAGCCAATCTGATATGGGAAAAGAATGAGCAAGACATTTTTAGAGCGTACCAGATGTGCTGACACGTGTTTTTGTTATGATCGACGACACCGAGGAAAATGAGGATGGCATTCAAGTTATCCGACAGAATGGATAGGTTTCGTCACAAAGCTGGTGATTGCGCCATAAGAACATGGTATATAATATCTAAAATGTAATCAAACAAGATCGAGTTAATCCTACGCATGAGAAAATCTGTACTCCGCATTGTCATCATAATATTCGTCGTTTCGATTACGATAATAACCGTATTGTCAACCAGACCTTGGCCCCTTTTAAATAACACACCAAAGTTCACTGCTGAATTTAAGGGATTAAGTATTGCGCTTATAAAGCCTACATTTACAGCTGCAGCCTACCATGCGTCTTTTTACAAGTTCTACATCGTCCATTCAAGTATACCCCTGCACGCACGAAAGAATATTACATCAGACCTAAATCTGCTCTCAAGCCCAGTAACCAATCTATTGACGAGATCATCATCGGCATCCACGATGGTTTATTTAACGTACCACATGATGGCAGCTCTTCCTAAATCCAACACTCATGTGTTGAATGACGAAGATGTAGATAGTGGTGGTATTTTTTTCGTAAATGGAACTAACAAGTATGACATTCTGATACTTGGACATCAAGAATATGTCACACAACATGAATATGATAATCTAAAACGGTTTGTCGCAAATGGGGGTACAATGATTCTCATGGATGGAAACGTATTCTATGCTGAGGTGAAATACGACAGGAATACTCATACAATAACACTAGTGAAAGGGCACGGTTGGGCTTATAATGGTAAATCGGCATGGAAGAGTGTAAGAGAAAGATGGGCGAATGAAACTTCACAATGGGTAGGTAGCAACTACTATTGTTTTTCATGCAATGTCACATTTGCGAATAATCCATTCCAATATAGGCATCACGAGGAGCAGTACGTGACAAATCCTAACGACCTAATTCTGTTGAATTATGACGCAACGGTATCAAAAAAACAACGAATTGCAGTAGACCCTCTGATTGCAACGTACGAGCTGAACTATCAAAAAGGAAAGGTAATATCGCTAGGTATTTACTCAGACGATATAATAGCTAATAGTAAGTTTAATAAATTTTTTAATAGCTTGTTGTTGTCTTAAACCATAACTTATAATATATATAAAAATGACTACCGTTACGTATCGAGACTGCAAATATCCGAAATATGGATAATCACCAATTC
>CAKOFP010000288.1 GCA_933226995.1 Candidatus Nitrosopolaris rasttigaisensis
CTGCGCTATGAAGAGATCAATTTCTAATCTTCAAACCATAGTACTGGCATCAGTACTATCAGTGGCATTGCTGTTTGGTGTAGTACTGAGTTTGTACGGATACCACACGCAAATAGCAGATGCCAAAAAAAGTCACCAACACAACAGTGGAACTAGTAGTAGTAGCAGTAGCCCTGACACAACACCAGATACAACAACATTAGCAACAAGCGCAGCAACACAGCAACAACAACCACCAATCAAAGACGCAATTCAATTATCAGCCAAAGAAGCCTCAGGAGGTTATAGGTGGATAAACGCCACGAATGGAGCAATTAATCCTACCATGAACTTTGCTGTAAATACCAACAAAACAATACAGATGCAAAATCCAACAGATACCAAGCATCAACTAATCATTGATGTTAATGGTAAACAGCTTACAAGCGGGGACATAGCGTCTGGCAGCTCTGGATTGCTTTCATTTAAACCGGGCGTAACGGGAGTATTCCAGTATCATTGTCTATACCATCCTACAACAATGAAGGGAATAATCCAAGTAGGGTGATCAACAAAAAGGAGGATAACAGATTCACAATATTGTATTCCCCAAAATTTTTTAAATCCAACAAGAGGTCAATCGAAATGACACAGAACAAAACCAACAAAATGGCTCCTAGGTGTTATACTATCATTCATGGTGGAATAAAGAGTCAGATGACGATGATGGCTGATATACCAAGAACTTAATACAAACTTGCATGATTCCCATGACCAGAGCAATAACTAAGGAACAAAAACAGGCATTTGAAGTTCGGCTCCAAATTAGGAGTTCCAACCCCTACATGATAGTCAAAAATGAGAGATCAAAACCTGCCATCCTTGCTGCTTTGGGTGATACCGAGTTACAAAAGATCTTGGATGCAACGATGTTTAATTCGAAATCAGTTAGTTATATTATTCGAGATACTGAAATACCACATACTACTGCTTATAGAAAGATCGGGTGTTCTTGAAGAAAAGCTGCATGTAGTTGCTAAAATCGATATTACAGAAGATGGTAAGAAATCTAGTTTATTCCGTACTGTACTAAAATCATTCAATATCAAGTATGAATACAATAATTTGATTATTGAAGCAGAACAGAATTTTGATACTTTGAAAAAGATTACAGAAAGGTTCGTTTCACTCGATAGCTGAAGGCGATGAACGATATAATCATCAGTGTATGTATTGTATGAACGAATCATCTCCTGTCTGCTATTTTTATTCTGGTTTATCATTTTGTTGATTAGTCTACGAATTCGTCTTGGAATGTTTCGGATCATTGGGCACGTATTTCTTAGAGGCTGTATACAACACGCCTTAACATGACAAATACAGACACAAAAAAACTATTGTCATGAATACACTACTCCTGACAGGAAACATTCATCACTTTTTATCATTGACGTCCAACGTCATTTTACTCTAAACGGTGCTGCACCCGAAATACCAGGCACGTTAACGTCTGTGCAATATATCAAGAGTTTAGTCCAGGGCTATAGAGAGGTAGGTCATCCTATAGTTCATGTTATAAGACTTTACAATAAAGACGGCTCTAATGTTGATCTGTGTCGGAGGAAAGCAATCGAATCTAATGGTTACTCCTGGAATTGATGGTGCCGAATTGATGGATGATCTCAAGCCCTCACCTACTATTAGATTGAATTCAAGCCTATTGCTTTCCGGTAATCTTCAACAAAGTAGGTCTTTGGAATGGATAATGTATAAGCCTAGGTGAGGAGCATTTTATAAAACAGAATTAGAAAGGCATTTGCACAGTATAGATGCTAATACAGTAGTTGTATGTGGATGTAATTTTCCTAACTGTCCTAGAACAACTATCTACGAAGCAGGTGAACGGGACTTCAGAATTGTTCTCGCTAAAGATGTCACATCGCTTATCTACGATATAGCACTACAAGAGTTAAAAAATGTAGGAGTATCAATCATGAATACTGATGAATGCATAACACGGTTTGGAGCTTCTTATTCGAAAGTTCGAGAGATAGTCAATGATAGCAAACATCGAAAATTAGTCTTTTTAATTGATGTATATACTTATGAGTGGAGACAATTGCAGCATGACGGCATGAGATTCCAAGAAGATAAATAAATGACTATCAAATTTCATGTAATAGTTGCTAATTTATTGTATTTAATGCAAATACAATTCATATATTGACGCCTGACTGTTAATATATCTAACACTTGTAGAATACTCTAGATATGAATACAAAAACAACAAAGAATGTAGTTTTGTTGGTAATAGGTGCCATCATATTAGTTAGTATCAACTTATCAACAGCGCCTATTGCATCCATATACGACGCAAACGCTCAGGTGAACAGTAACATGACTGGCAGTATTATTGGAGGTAGTAGTGGCCAAAATCAAACTATGAGCTCTAATATGATTATAGGCTTTCCTGGCGGACCAAATATCACCGGTTCTATACCAATTGTACCTACAATATCTAAATCAACAGCATCACAAATACACACTAGTCTTCCGAATGCAACTGCGACTGCAGAAAAATCTGTCGGTACTAATGCACATGCGGTATTAGCTCGCCTTGGGATAGTACATGGATTTCTAGTATATACAATATTGCTCACAGATAGCGACTCTAACTTCCATTACGTTACAGTAGATGTTGGAAACGGCAAAGTCCTGTCGTCTCATCAACTATCCATGATGGATATGATTCGTGATGGTGCAGTGATGACGGCTATGAGCCCAACAATGATGATGATTCCTGGAATGGGAATGATGATGGGCCCTGTAATGATGATGGGCCCTCTAATGATGAACGAACCTGAATCCTATGGCAACTCATTCCCATAAGAAATATTGGATTTATGTCGATGGTCGATGCGAGCGGCCAGATATTAAGGAGAGCTCAAATGTAACTAAGTAAAATAAATCGAGCCCGCAGCGAGTTTCCTGGTGATCAGCTGGTTCTACAAGCGGTCTGTAAGGCTTATGTTGAGGCCTTTTCATATGCTTACTAGCACTTTGACTTTCTAGAATATCATAACTATCTAGCGTAGATGGGGAATGACAATAACCTAACCTATGTAAGATTCACACCCTATGTTTTGCTTCAGCTATGAAATATTCTTCCTAGACCCCTCCTGAAAGAAGCCTATAATTATCGTCAGGGATTCATACCCATTATGAATATTCCGTTCTCCCTCGCTGCGCTGGTGAAGTTAGTATTAATAAAAATTCAAGGAGTCAGCGACTCTTTTTATTCTGGTTTCTAAATCACCCATATCATTTATGTTCTTATATCATTGTTCTACTGATATTCCATCATGCCACATTCTTACAGAAATTCTCATTTGATGCTCTCTCTCGAAACTCATTAAATAAATCAGACAGAAACATATTTGATCGGATGCTCTCTCTTGCTCAAGCGTAGAATTCGGATAATAATCTAATCAGTCTTAATTCCTCATCGCTAATCTCAACCAGATGCTGCTTCTATTAGGCTTTAGCTGCCTCCGAGAAGGAACCCAAGCGAATAGAAATGCAAGCATGTGGAAACAAAGCTACCCTGCTAAGTCGCGAAATGATAGTTTTTGGAGTTATATATTCAGCGCATATGGAAAGGAAGGAGTTAAGTAAAGTAACATGTGTTTCTCCGAAACAAGTAGAGCATCTCCAGAGTTTTATTTTACTGAAGAAATAACGAAATTTGTAGCTAGGTTAAGAATCGCAAGAAAGCGTCTTCTTGTGTATGCTTCTCATGGTTCTGGTGGGAGAAGAGAAGTTTAACCATGCCTTATCTAAAATTCCTTAATTGGTGACGATTCTGTTTTCATTGTAATTACCAGATGACATTTCAGATCTCTGTCTTGAGATACTGTGAATAGCTCCATTTCCTGTGAGGGAGATAGAGCGGCATTATATTCACATCGACTCATCATACGCTTTGACCAAGCCGAACTTTTCTAGAAATTACACACACTTCAAATATATTATGTTGTATGCGATAGAAGCGCAACTATAGTAAGAACCATTCCTGCTGCCATTGTCGCCATACCTCCAAGCATCATGACCTTCGGTCTACATGCCAAATCCTTTAGTTGTTTTGATGATCTTATACTAGGTAACATATAGTTGTTTTTTCATCTCGAATATTTAACAAAATACCCAAATCATACCCAAATCATCCCCTAATGCTATCATGGTAGCCAACTCCTTCTTCTCCTAAATCAAATTCAAGTTGCGGTCGTGGTAATGCATTAAACACAGTGTCGTTTATCATGTCAAGATTTGGACTAGATTTGGGTATAATCTGGAATAATCAATTTAATAGTCAAGACTTTAACTACATGAAGAGCAATCGATTTAATGCATAAGATTAATGATAATGAGTTGGCTGCAGGAAATGATCCCTTGGGGCTGGCAGCATCGGTGCTTTAGCTATCGTCCCGCGATAGTAATGAACATAGAATTCAGACTGATCTTGCGGCATCTGCAAGAGTAACAGAAGTAACCATCAGGAGCAGAACCCAGGAATTAAGGAAAAAAGTTGCCTAGATAATTCGATAGCTCCCCCACTACTGAGGCTAGATTAAGCTTCAAGTGACTTGATGCGTAATGAAAACTATCAGAATATAAGACATAATTAAGATCAGATCGTATACCAATTATAAACATCCCAACGTTCTCATTTATATGTTCGATTGATCCTGGTACAACGCATACCCGTGGCTGTTGAGTATAAGCATGCCTAATTCCAAGTATTCTATTTCAGATTGCCTTGATTCTCCCATTAAGACCCTATACTTATATCACGGAGACGTCCGAGAAAGCTCGTGAAATTTGAATTTGAACAGTTTTCGATCGTAGAGGATGTTTTTCTATATCTTGTATCGGTTGCTCCCTATATGAAGCAGCTTCTTCCTGTAAGCTCATACAAGGGTTATGTTTTTTCGTTAGTACCTTTAAGTCCGCTCTCTGGAGAAGTGTTGACGATGGTCTATACCGAAGGCAGCATCGACGCAGGGATGGTGGAGTTTGACATTTCTACTAAAAAATACAAGTCAGTCACTGCGGTTGAACGCGCTGATAAGAATTATTTTATTATTCTGATACCAAAGAGTACCAGTATCTCCGATAGCGCGATTGCACAATTGGAATCTAGCAAAACCTAAATTTCAACAACCACCTACACATGGATTGATTCCCGAGTTAGCAATTGAAATAGCTCACAAATCGAGCAATCAGCTTCTTGCCGATGGCAAATCTCCCAAAGGGATTGCTGCGGTATACATATACTTCGCCGCAATGTTATTAGGTATCAACCTATCTTTGTCAAGTCATCCTGGTATTACCGAATTTAAGATCAGTAGTAGTTGACAAGTTGTTAGGATAATTATCAATGTAAACCCGCTGATGCAGAGATTCCATCACGAATAATTGCTAGAGTTTGACCTGTGGTTGTAAAATAATTGATTCATTTCATTTTGACTTGCCTTGATTGAACGGGAACTTCGTTATCCCCCTTTATGATCCCGATTATTCTATCTTGTTCTTCTCTTCTTAGTTGTAATTGTCTCATCCTTTCTTTATCTCTTTTATTAGTTAGTGACTCTTAATGCCATCCTGCAACAAGGACAGGAAAGTAACGTTTTATTTCCGCGATAGACGATCTAACGATCGACTATTCTCACAGGCTACAAAGGCAGGTGTCAGAATTAAGGGAAGCAGGCGATCAGATTCATAAATTAAGACAGGAAAAGGACAAAAAATGCAAGCTACGAAACTAAAGTATGAAGAAATGAGGTCAACACTTCAAAATATTCTAGCTGTCATACCAAACCTTGAACAGTCGGTCGACAAAAATAAGATAGCACAGGTATCGTGGTAATTAAGTAGAGGGAGATCGTCTAACTTATCTTTCTCAGCACTAGGAGCAGTTGTATCCATAATCTAGAATCTTTATCTATGAGAAAATATTGCATTTGTGTTTTAAGGTATTATTTTTCTTCAACTTAATCGATAAATAAAGGATTAGAGGAGTATCTTTTTGTCTTATCTATACTTCCATTCCCATGCCTTAATTGTATCGGTACCATTCTTGTTACCAGTATCCGTAAACATCGCTACTGTATTGCTAAGAAAAGACAGATTTCGTGTTGCATTTGCATTAAAGATAGCTGCTCCACTTCCTTGCATTGTTCCAGCAGGAGTCATGTGTACAACCTCTCTAAAACTAAGCGTGGCGTTCCCATTAGCCTTACCGCCGCCATCATTAGCCTTAATAGCTAACCCTCCAGAAATACCTACAATTGTTTTAGAGATAGGGAACATCAGAGCTCTGCCAGTCTCTGTGAAGCCTATACCTTTTACAGTCCCATTGCCTGAGAATGTTACTCCAGTAGCATGTCCTCCACCATTTAAAGGAATACCTGGTACCTGACTTGTTATTTTATCATGTTCTATATAGAATGGATTTCCCAAAGTAATATTGTTGTTAGTTGTTGTTGTTTTTACATCATTGCTTGAAGAAGTTGCTCCCTTTTGAAGGGCAGCTTGAGGATTCATTGTATTAGTTGCATTTGTCATATTTCCTGGTGCCGCTGCGGCAAATGTTTCATTAACGAGAATAGTCTTCGTTAATCCAACTCCTGACATAACGAGCATAGTTCCAAATAAAACTCCGAGAATAGCCGTTGTTTCTCTTATTTTCATATATCTTAAGCTGAAGACAGCTTTTACTTAAGCCTTCTGAGGTAGGACCAAAACACTTCTGAAACAAAGCCAAGAGCATTGTCGCAGAACACATATTCCATCTAAAAGCGATATCCATGTAATAGAGGCTATGATAATAATACCATCCGAGTACCAAAAATCTCCAGTATTTTTCTATTTGAGTAAAGTACCAGTTAAATAGTTGAATTTCTTTTAGCCTGACATATCATTAACCACGTACTATGTCTATTCAAATCGTAGTGATGTCGAACACTCTTTTTTCAGCGTAAAAATTTAAAAAGTCCAATCACGAGAACACCACACCATCTATGGTAAAAAGATTACGATTTTCTTTATTCTCTGTTAAGCATTTGTCAGAGAAAATAAAGACCAATGAAATATCACCTGTAGATCTGATCGAGTTTTGCTTTGATAGAATTAGGAAATTCAATCCATCACTTAACGCATTTATAACTGTTATCGACGAGGAAGATGCATATAACAATGCACGAATAGCTGAAAGGGAGATTAGTCAAGGAAACTATCGAGGGCCTTTGCATGGCATTCCATTTTCAATAAAAGATATTATTTATGCAAAAGATACTAGATGCACCGGAGGCTCAAAAATATTATCGGATTATATTCCAAAGACTGATGCAACTTGTACTAAGAAAATTAAGGAAGCAGGTGCAATTTTACTCGGTACCAACAATTTGAATGAATTTGCATCTGGAATTACCGGAGTGAATCCCTTTTACGGTAACACGAAAAACCCTTGGAATATGTCAAGAATATCAGGTGGTTCAAGTGGCGGTTCTGCTGTTGCAGTTTCAACTGGGATGGCTTGTACATCTTTAGGAACTGATACTGGAGGGTCCATCAGAGTTCCATCATCACTCTGCGGGGTAGTTGGACTAAAACCTACATATGGAAGAGTTAGTAATTATGGCGTTATACCTCTGGCACCGTCTTTGGATCATGTTGGGTGCGTTACTAGGAGCGCATGGGATGCGGCTGCAGTATTAGAATCTATATCTGGGTGGGATTCGTCAGATCACATTTCCAGTCACAAAAAAGTGCTGCCATATACAAAAATTATTGAAACATCCAATTCTGGAGGTATGTCTATCGGAGTACCGAAGGACTATTTCTTTGATTATGTGCATTCGGAAGTTGAAAGTCTGTTTTATCAGTTTTTGGAAAATATAAAGTCATTAGGGTATAAAGTATTTGATCTAGATCTTCAAAATACTGAGAGATACTACGACACTTGGAGAAAAATTAGGTATTCGGAGGCATCAGAAATACATGCACATTGGTTAAAGACAAGAAAGGAAGATTATAGTGAAGAAGTAAGAGATATGCTAATTCAAGGAACCAAAATATCTGCGGTTGATTACATACACGCCATGAGAATCATAAATGAGGAATTAAAAAAGGAGCTTTTATCCATGTTAAAACAGAAAATTGAGGTTATCGTTGTTCCAACAACTATCATTCCCGCTCCTAGATTCGATGAACTAACAGTCTCTGATGTTTGCGGTACTGTTTTGCAAACTAGAGAAGCTTTACTTAGGAATACTATAGTATTTAATAGCACTGGTCTTCCTGCAGTTAGTATTCCCATAGGATTAACTAAAGATAATATGCCAGTAGCAGTACAAATAATTGGTCCTCCGTTTAGAGAAGAAAAAATACTGTCAGTAGCGTATAATTATGAATGCATAAATAGCACGGGGACGAGGTTCATGCCGCCTTCTCCTTTTACCTCTTAAAAAGCATATCCAGCGTTGTCTGGTAGCCGAAAAGTCACTGCTGTTTTTTTATCATACTAGTAATCTTAAGTACACCGATAGACAAAGATAAGAGCTCAACCCTGTGGTAAATTTCTTTTGTGATTATCAAACTAGTGAGTGTCTCCATAACCGTTAAAATAGGCATATGTTCATTCACTAACGATGCCTTCGTCGGGGGTAGTTCTATGGGGGTAATTACATGGATAGTAATCGCTGTCGTAATTTTGGCTATAATGGGGCTAGGATGGCAAACATTCTTTGCAGGTGTTAAGAAGGGTGCAGATAAGGTTGGTCTTACATCGATTATGAAAAATATTACCGACCAAGCAAAACAATCATTTGGAGGTGTTGTAAAAAATCTTTCAACCCAAAATACTACCAAACCAGCCACAGGATCATTTTCTAATAAAACAGTGCCTTGATATTTAAACATGAATAAAAATACGTGAGAATATGATCAATAATTGCATGAATTAGGATGATTTAATAAAATAGAAACATTATCCTTTATATAATATCCGAGTGCTGTGAATCCATTCTATACGAGAACAATCCATAGATACACACTTTGCATAAACAAGCTCGTAGAGCTCATTAGACTAGAAGAATTGAATTCTAACTATCGAGTGTTTGTTTTTCTCGTATCCGCACAGATATTGTAAAGCTTAAATCTAATGGGCTGACTCGGTTGCAATTCCATAGAATAGGCTATTATTATAATACTAGTTTTTCGTTTATCTGTTGGAGTCTATCGTAATCAGATAATATTATTGATATTCGGATTAACAGAGTTAACTGTATCTATTATCCAGACAGATGTGTTTATCCTATAATTTTAGAAAACTGCAACGCCTTTGTCCTAACCTTAGCGATAATCGCTAAGTAACTAAAGGCTCAGTTTCTTAGGTTTAAAACCAAACTTTGTTCTACTGATGAATAGTTTTGGTCTTCCTGCTGGTAGAGTTAATCAATGGTCCTTACGAGATTTATGTATGGACGAATTGCGTTCAATTCAGCAGCTGTGAGAGGAACTATGTGTGCTAGATTAGGCTTCTGGTTAAAGTCAAATGCATTTAGTAGATTATTTGCATGGAGATCTCTCCCAGTTAACGGTTGGAGGCTAAAGCGCCATTCTATGAACTTCAGCATAGATTCAAATTGATATTGGGTGTGATCAATATATCCTGGCTTGGAATATGGTGAAATTATGATTGTTGGCATTCTAAATCCTAGACCATATTTATCTATTTGAGGTGGTGCAACATGATCATAGAATCCGCCATAATCATCCCATGTCAATATTATTGCGGTACTATTCCAATATGGACTGTTCATTATGGCATTTATAACGTGTTTCACCCAGTTCATTCCAGATGTTATATTTGCTGGAGGATGTTCACTAATGGGAAAACTCGGCATCACCCACGACACCTGTGGAAAGTTGCCGTTCTTTAGATCTGTAAATATTTGTGCTCTGTTTGCAAAGTGCGAAGAGTATGCTGGAGTATATGTAGAGCCTTTTGCAGAAAAAGGGTTCCAGAACTCAAATGCACGACCACTACTTACAGCAGCTTTGTAGTTACCTGCTCGGACCAAATGATCGTAATATTTCCAAGTAATATTGTGAGTATTATTCATAAATAGATCTGCAACTGTCTTAGTTAGATTTGACTCTTCAAGATAGACTCTTGCAACCTCGTCTCTTAAATTAGTGGACGTTGGATTGGGATTAACTCCAAAATTTGCTGCAACAGTAGTATTTCCCATCGTAGCATTTTGATTACCACCGCCTCCAGCAATAATGCTAGCATTTTCTGCCTGGTTTAAGATATTATTATGTGGAGGTCTGTGCATAAAATAAAACATTGATGTGGCTGGAGCTTGACCGGCAAGGGCAAACCAATGATTCGGCAAACTATAACTAAGTACTGAAGAGTAAAAGTTATCTGCTAATACGTAGTGTCTTGCTAGATCCCAATAGTATGGTATTGTCTTATTGTCATAATATGACATAGTTTTACGATCTTCATTTTCTGCTACCATAAACCCATCCATCTTTCCATTGTCGTGTGCAATTACTGATGATTGATAACCATGTGGCAAATCTCCTGAGATAACGTTTGTAGAAAGAAATGGTTTTACGCAACCTACGTTTGGATGGTCTGGAGATAAAGGCATGCATGTTCCCCTAGGTATTCCGCTAGCACCTGGATAAGTGCCAAAGTAGTTATCAAAACTTCGATTTTCTTGCATAATTACTACTATGTGGTTTATAGGATTTGTAGCAGGGTTGTTGATGGATCTAATCTGCTGTGCGTATGCTAATGGTAAAATTATGCTAGCTGCGACCAAGGCTGTTATCAAGAACAAAGAAACAGTAATTCCTACAACAAACTGTAATCTATTCTTAACAATTGTCTTGGCTTTGCTTGCCTGGAATGATGAAGATTCTGTTCTCCCTGCTCTCGTCATATTATTGTCCATTCACAAAGAGATTGTATCTAAAATTTAACTGATTCTTTACTGAAATCTGACTTGAGATTTCGTAACATTCTTCATTTGTAACCGAGTCTTGGTCAGTTATTGTCGAGCTATTTTATTCCGTTTCTGCCTGCTGGGTAAAAGAAGACATGCCGCGCAAGCTATAAAGATTGATTAAGGCTAGAAGAATTCCATTAATTGACTCAGTACGTAGCTTTCATGCGCGGAATAAACGTTGGCGGACACAATTTGGTGAAAATGGAAGACCTGCGTCAACTGTTCTTATCTTTGGGATTCAACAATGTAAAAAGTTACATAAACAGCGGTAATATCATTTTTGAGACTTCAGAACTAGATTCGAATGCCATTATCAAAGGAATTCATAGAGAACTCAATGAGTTGCTAGAGGGCGATGTCAAAGTATTCTTGCGAGATATGCCTCAGGTCGAGGAGATTACACAACTCAATCCATTCAAAGATATAGAGTCTCAAACCACCAAACTGTACGTCACTTTCCTATCAAAGGAACCTTCAAGGAAAATCAGACTTCCGCTCAACTCTCCTGACATGAATGTTGAGGTCATCTTCATGAAAAACCGTGAGGCATTCAGTTTAGCTCGCAGGAAAAATGGAAGATTTGGGTTTCCAAACAAATTCATTGAGACAAGACTTGGAGTTTCGGCTACCACTCGAAGCTGGACGACAGTGAAGAGAATAGCAAAAGACGCAACAACGAACAGTACGATTCATTTTACTAAATGATTATGACGCTGAGAATACTCAATTACTTAGCAACTTAGACATTCGATAACATTCGTTGCGGTAATTATCGTATCACATGAAGTTAAATAATGTAAAACAAAGGTCGAGGGTGTATTGAGGGGTGTGAGCTACACGTATAGGGTTTGAGACAGCTAAAATCTATTCTTGAGAATAATTTTAAAATTACACATCCGACAATCATAATAATGGTAATGCGGGATCACGAACCAAAAGTGTTCACTGACTTAAGGAGTATAATTCTACCGGCTAAATTTCAGTATTTAACTACAGCTCTTTCATGTACAATTTATAGTTCATGGGGAGGAGACGCAGTTGCAGGATATTGGCTTCACATAAATGGTAGCCTTACTCTTCAAGTTCACGTAGGATTGATGAAGATAATTACCTCTAATGCAGCTAATGGACATGCAGTTATTGCAGCAAGGGCCTCCTCGCTTCTCTTTGCTATTGTAGCGACAATATTTGGAATAATATTAACAAAAAATCTGATGGATCTGGCTAATAAGAGATACGTAGTAGAACAATGACTCTACCAAGCATAATTTTTTTGTGTAATAGGGCGTATTGCAATATCAGTAGCTAGGAGACGGGAAATCATTGCTATATTCATTCCAATGGATTTCAAAAGATGGAAGGTTGCTATTGACTGCACGAATACTTAGGACATTTGCGTATGGGTTTCTAAGTATTGTTATTTCAATTTATCTAAAATTAATAGGATTTGATGTATTTTTGATTGGTCTGATACTCACTTCTACATTAATAAATAGCGTAATATTTACTCTCGTGGCAAGCTTTTATGCGGATAGAATAGGCAGAAGGAAAATGCTAGTTATATACGCTATAATGATGGCTATTTCAGGCGTCATATTTTTTGTTACATCCAATTATATTGCATTAATTGTAGCCGGCTTAATTGGAACAATTAATGTTACTGGAACTGAAACAGGGGCATTCCTTTCTATAGAACAAGCCGTGCTCCCTCAAACAGTAAACGATTCAAAGAAAAGAAATACACTCTTTGCCTTTTACAATATGGTCGGAACATTTGCAATGTCGGCAGGCGTTCTAGTTTCGGGCTTGCCAGGAATTATTCAACATCAATATGGATTGAACCAAATTGACTCTATTAGACTACTCTTCCTTGCATATAGCATTTTAGGGATAGGGGTGTTGGGAATTTACCTTTCACTATCCAAAAAGGTAGAGCTAATGCAGAGACGAGGAGGAGGAGAAAACCAGGATGAGAAAAGAATACCAAAACCTTTAACACAAACTCTATCACCAGCATCAAAAAAAATTGTCGCTAAATTATCGGGTCTTTTTGCCATTGACTCTTTCGGTGGTGGCTTTGTTATACAGAGCATTGTATCACTTTGGTTTTTTACAAAATTTGGAGCAGATTTGACTTTGTTATCTTATATTTTCTCGATTGCAGGAGTTCTTACTGCATTTTCATTTCTTGCATCAGCTAAAATTGCAGATAGAATAGGTTTGATCAATACAATGGTCTTCACCCATATACCCTCTAACATTCTATTAATACTTGTTGCATTTTCTCCCACTCTTCCTATAGCCATAGCGTTCTATCTCGCCAGAATGGCTCTATCACAAATGGATGTTCCAACAAGACAATCATATATTGTTGCTGTGGTTAAGGAAGATGAAAGGACTGCAGCAGCTGGAATAACAAACATCTCTAGGAATATCACGCAAGCTATCTCTCCATCAATAGCAGGTTCAATATTGCAATCTGTATCGCTATTGTTTGCACCGTTCCTACTGGGAGGATTAATAAAAATTGTATACGACATAGCATTATATTTACAGTTTAAACGGTATGATATTAAGGACTAATTAAGGGGGTCTTTCACATGGCAATTCTAACGTAGCCTCATCGAAACGAACTGACATATCGTTTGGTCCAGCGTCGGACAATCATTCTCTCTCCATCACTTGATCACATGATTTTTCTGTCGTTGGTTGGCTAGATCTATTTGTCCCTGCTTAAAGACCCAAACAAACGATAGTTATCTGCTTCTGTCTTATCGGCATTAGCCAACGGTGGACAATCGCCCAGGCCTTGATTCCGTGCTCCGCGCAAAGTCATAACAAGATAAATACCCATGCTGATCGCAACGCAATGGCGGAAGTGTCATGGAAGTGTTCGTCGGTGGTGCAACAGGACAAAATCCATCGACAGTTGGCGTCAGTGCCATGGCTACATTCTCCAATTTCTGGGCCAACACAAGTTCCATTACTAACCGGACTAGAACCATCAGGACATATTGCATAATGACTTCGCTTGATTAGGTACATGCACAACTCCAGGTTCTTCCCCATCTTATAGCAATTAGATTTCACCAGCTACCACAAAAATGTATGTTGTTTGACTTTTCTTTCAATACAAGTCAAGCTAATCAAAAATGGTAGACAATAAACCAATATTCTAATGGGTTGATGTTGTAATATCTTCACCGAAAGAGGGCATGAAAACTTCAAGCGGCTTAAGGCTAAATTAAAAAATTAATTGTTTGTCGCTATATACTAATATAGCAACAAGAGTTTTTTTAATTTTTACCCGGTGATATTAAATTACCGAGGCCCTTAAGACCGCCGCCAATTGCTTTGCTGAGGTTTGATAGAACGCCGCCTCCTACTTTTGTAACATTACCAGCTGCTTTTGACAAATTACCGCCGATTGCCTTACCTGCTTTTGACATATTACCAGCTGTTGCGTTGCCTGCTTTTGACATATTACCAGCTGTTGCGTTGCCTGCTTTTGACGTATTACCAGCTGTTGCGTTGCCTGCTTTTGACATATTACCCGCCATCATGCTACCAGAGGAAGTCATGTTACTTGATTTCATAGCCGAATTGCCGCTCGCGTTTCCTGTTGAAGTCGCACCAAGTATGGATGAAGCAGAACCTGCGCTCGCTAGCATAATGCCAATAGACAGGGCCAGAGCCACTCCTAAGACGTTAGACACCATTTTCGCCATTGGCTATAGAGAGCACACATATGCTTTAATCATTTCTGGTTTGAAATATGAAACCAGAATACATATTTTTCGTTATACTTGAGCTAACAAGAGACTCAAATTCGAAGCAAATTCAAAGTATAAAGAGATTCAAACTGATGTGCACTTGAAACACCAATAATCATGGAGAGATGCCGCTCTGGATGGTATCCTTTTGGTATACCAAGTGCTCTCTATTAGGTTCGCTTTTTCAGAACCCGTTTCAAGGGCCACTAAGATAATTATCGACGACTGCTTTCAGGTCAAATTTGGGTTATAGCTAGAAGACCTGCCAGTCTCATGCCGAAAGGACTCGCGTGATACGTTATATCGTACCGTTGAAGCACACACTGGAGTATTATACATTAATTTCCAAAATACTAGGCCCTCGAATGAAGGAGCATAACAGCTGTTAGCTGCTCCTCAACCTTTCATACTGATCGATTTTTGGACCCTCGCTCAGACTATCTGACGAAAAAAATATCGTTGTACTTGACTAATTTCGTGTTTACTCATGGTTATCAAGATGGGAGGTAGGATTATGTAGAATCTTCGGTATTCTCATGCGAGCCACCAAATGACACAGCAATGATTGTCCCTGCTAGATACTGACCTAGCCAGGTTGAGATTATGTTTGAGTGAGTAATTACAGCGTATCTTTCTGGAATTTGTTAGTTTTGCTACACAACGTTCACGAAATGAAACTTTAAACTTTTGATTCCTCGATTTTTTGAAAGCTCATTTGCGAGTTCTTTCATTCTCCTAACATCTCCTTTTACCATAATACTTTCTAGGCAATTATTATCATTCAGATGCAAATGTGTGGCAGCGCTTATAATGTCATTATATTTATGCTGTATCCTAGTTGATTTTGTGTCCCGATTGTAAACGTGGTTGTCATATAGCATTATTATAGCACCTGCTCCTGACTTTGGAAGATCTTCTACCCAATTATGTTCATCTACAAACGAATGCAAAGCTGTCTGTATTGCCTTAGATCTATCTGTAAATCCTGCTTTTATCATTGACTTGTCAAATTCAGCAAGAAGTTTTGGAGAAAGTGACATACTTATTCGATCTACGTAAGATTTTTCATTGTGTTCGTGACCAGTAGCCCGTTTTTGAGTCAATTAATGAGTTAATAATA